>NZ_BADD01000548.1 GCF_000333455.1 Rhodopseudomonas sp. B29 | reverse complement strand
CGACCGAAAAGCCGAACACCGCACAGGCGACCAGCAGCAGCACCGGATCTCGGGCCACGATCAGCAGTGCCAGCGCCGCGGCCTGGCTTGCGAAGGACAGCGCCGAGACCAGGCGCTGATTGAGCCGGTCGATCACCGTCGAGATCACCACCCGTCCGACCACCGCCATGGCGGTGAGCAGCGACATCGCGGCCGCGGCGCGTTCGCGCCCGATCAGCGGATCGAGATAAGCGATCAGATGCACGATGACGCCGACCTGCGCAAACAGCACCAGCGCGAACGCGATGGTGACGACGAGGAATGCCGGATCGAGCAAAGCGAAGCGGCGGATCGCGCCCGACGTCATCGGCTGCGCCTTAGATGAGGCGTGGTGCGGCCCCGCGTGGTCGGGCGGTGTTCCGACGAACACCGCCACGAGCGGCATCAGCAGCAGCACGCCCGCCGCGGCGGCAATCGACGTCGCCCCGGCAAAGCCGAAATGTCCGATTGCGGCGACCAGCAGCGGCACGCCGGCGATGCCGCCGAAGCTGGCACCGTTGAGCGCCAGACTGATCGCCATGCCGCGACGGCGGTCGAACCACAGGCCGAGCGTGTTGGTGATGGCGCCGAGGCTGGTGCCGGCCCAGCCGACCGCGAACAGCGCGTCGATGGCGTAAAGCTGCCACGGCGCGGTGATCCGCCCGAGCAGCACCGTGCCAGTCGCCATAGCGGCAATGCCGCCCAGCAGGCACAGCCGCGCGCCGATACGGCGGATGACGTCGCCGACGAAAGCGACCAGCAGCGCGCCACCGAGATAGAAAATCGTGGTGGCCGTCGCGATCAGCGACGACGGCCAGCCGTGCTGCCGCTGCAGCTCGGCCAAGTACACGCTCTGTCCGTAAAAGCCGAGCCCCCAGCCGAACGTCGCCACCGCGAAGCAGACCGCGACGATGCGCCAGCCCGGATAGGCGAACGATGCCTCGTCATCTTGCGGCACGCTCACCATCGGCAGCGACCAGCGCGCGGCGGCATCGTCGTCTCCTCTGCGTCCGCCGTTCGTGCGGCGGGGCTTAGTTATTACTTCGCGCTCAGGCCCCGTGGTCGGCCAATTCGACCGCTTCCTCGGCGAGACGCTTCTTCGACTTGGCCCAGCCGGTGATCGCCAGCACGATCAAGCCGAGCAGCACCGGCGGAAACACCGCCATGTTGACCATCGACCAGCCGTAGTTCGCCAAAAGTTGCCCCGACGAGAACGAGCCGATCGCCATGAAGCCGAACACGACGAAATCGTTGAAGGCCTGCACCTTGTTCTTTTCGTTCGGCTGATGCGTTTCCAGCACCAGCGCGGACGCGCCGACGAACGCCAGGTTCCAGCCGACACCGAGCACGAACAGCGTCGCCCAGAAATGCGGCGCCGTGATACCGAGGAGGCCGATCGAAGCGCCAAGCGCTTCCAGGATCAGTCCCGCCGCCACCACCCGCGGTGCGCCGAACTTGAT
>NZ_BADD01000549.1 GCF_000333455.1 Rhodopseudomonas sp. B29 | reverse complement strand
GATCTGAAGAATCCGCTCGGTGTCATCTTGGGCCGCACCGAAATGCTGACCGAACTGATCGGCGCCGACGCCGCCAAGGAGGGCATCTGCGCCCAGGTCGAGCATATCCGCGAAGCGACGCGGCGGCTGACCTCGATGGTCGACCACCTGATCTCCGACGCGATGGCGGATGCCTTCGACATCTCGATCCGGCGCGAGCCGGTGGACATCGCCGCACTCGCCGCCGAGGTCGCGGAAGCCAACCGGCCGATGGCGCAGAACAAGCAGCAGTCGATCGCGGTGTCGACCCCGACGGCCCGCACCACGATGTGCGACTCCGACCGGATGCGCGAGGCGATCGATAATCTGATCAGCAACGCCATCAAATACAGCCCGATCGGCGGCCAGATCACCGTGCTGGTCGACGGCGACGAAGACGACACGACGATCCGCGTCACCGATCAGGGCGCCGGGCTGTCGCCGGAAGATCTCGGCCGCCTGTTTGGCCGCTTCCAGCGCCTGTCCGCCAAGCCGACGGCCGGCGAGAGCTCGACCGGGCTCGGCCTGTCTATCGTCAAGAAGATCGTCGACATGCACGGCGGCACGGTGGTGGCGCAGAGCCCGGGCCCCGGCCAGGGCGCCACCTTCACCATCACCCTGCCCGCCGCCACGCCAGCCTCGTTCGCCGCATGAGCCAGAACCCGCACATCATCGTCGTCGACGACGAAGCCCCCGCCCGCGAAATGGTCGGTGACTATTTGAAGATGCACGGCTTCAGCGTGACGCTGTGCGACGGCGGCAAGAGCCTGCGTGCGGAGATCGGCGTCAAGCTGCCGGACCTCGTGGTGCTCGATCTCAACATGCCGGAAGAAGACGGGCTGTCGATCATCCGCGACCTCAAGGCGAAGTCGAATGTCCCGGTGATCATGCTGACCGCGACCGCGAGCCCGATCGACCGCGTCGTCGGCCTCGAACTCGGCGCCGACGATTACATCGCCAAGCCGTGCGAGCTGCGCGAATTGATGGCACGCATCCGCTCGGTGCTACGCCGCGCCGGCCCGGCCAAGCCGGCCGAAGCGGCGGCGGAGAAACCCGCCGCCAAGGAGCAGCTCGTCCGCTTCGGCACCAAATGGCTGGACCTCGAAGCCCAGGCGCTGCGCGACGACGACGGCAACGAACATCCGCTGACAGCATCGGAATTCGGCTTGCTGAAAGTGTTCGCCGCCAATCCCAAGCGGGTGCTGTCGCGCGAACGGCTGCTCGAACTCGCCAATGCCCGCGACGCCGAGGCATTCGACCGCGCCGTCGACCTCCGCATCATGCGGATCCGCCGCAAGATCGAGCCCGATCCGACCAGGCCGGCCGTGATCCGCACCATCCGCGGGGGCGGTTATCTGTTCTCTCCGGCCAGCGATCGGGCGTAGTATTATACCCCTGTGCGAGAGTTCCCCATTTACGGAACCTGCGGCAGCACGTCGCATGACCTTTGATAATCCAGATCTTTTTTGGTCTCTGTTTCGTCCCGGGGGCAGCGACGACACAATCGGACACGTCACGAAACCATTTTAATCTTGCAGCGCAGACCTGCTGAAACGCTGGCTCACTAGGAGTCCCACGTAGTGAACGCCGCGGGGGAGCGCGGCGCCAAGTGGGAGCTTCGTCATGCAGAACGTCATCGCCCTCAACGACGCGGGCCGTCAGGGCATCCTCGCCGCGCGGGCAACCACCGACGACATGCTGCTCGCCAGCATCGCGGCGGGTGACCGGACTGCCATGCACACGCTCTATGCGCGGCACAATCTGCGCGTTTATCGTTTCATCCTGCGCATGGTGCGGGACCCGGCGACGGCCGAGGATCTGGTCAGCCAGGTTTTCCTGGACGTCTGGCGGACCGCCCGGCAGTTCGAGGGCCGCGCTCAGGTCTCGACCTGGCTGCTGTCGATCGCCCGCTTCAAGGCGCTGACCGCGCTCCGCCAGCGCCAGCACGAGGACATCGACCAGGACGACGTGCTGGAGATCGCCGACGTCTCCGACACGCCCGAAGCCGCACTCGACCGCACCAAGACCAGCGACATTCTGCGCGCCTGCATCGCCAAATTGTCGCCGGCGCATCGCGAGATCATCAACCTCGTTTACTATCATGAGATGTCGGTCGAAGAAGTCGGCCGCATCGTCGGAATTCCGCAGAGCACCGTGAAAACGCGGATGTTTTACGCGCGCAAGCAGCTCGCCCAGTTGCTCAAGAGCTGCGGCGTCGAAAGCATCGCGGCCTGAAACTGAACGAATCTTTTCGACACCGCCGCAATTGAAACGATCCGCGGCACCGGACAGAAAGATTTTGTTGCTATTTGACTGGCATGAACACCGCACGAGGCATCGTGCACGCGTTCGCGAAAGCCTTCGGTTAACCATCGCAGGCCTCCAAGCAAGCCCGGACGAGATGCCCCCTCGTCCGGGCTTTTGCTTGTCCGCAGGCCGTCGCGGTTTTCACGCGGACGTGACGCCGGCCGCGTAACGCAGCGCCGGCGAATGCCGAAGCTTCCGACAACGCGCGCATACAAGTCCGGCCTTTACCGGCGGCGCGCGATCGCGTCGGGGGCCGCATGCTCGATCTGTTGCTCGCTTTGCTCGCCGGTGTCGCCACCATCGCGGCGCCCTGCACACTGCCGGTACTGCCGATTCTGCTCGGCGCTGCGCTCGGCGACAGCGACCGGCTGCGGCCGGCGTTCATCGCCGTCGGTTTCGTGGCAACGTTCGCCGCGGTGGCGCTGCTGCTGAGCGCACTGACCCGGCTGCTCGATTTCGATCCCAACCTGCTGCGCAGCGCCGCCGCGATTCTATTGCTCGGCTTCGGCGTGCTGATGATCTGGCCGAAGCCGTTCGAGGCCGCCTGGAGCCGGCTCGGCGGCAACGCGCTGCTGCCGCGCGCCGGCACGACATCGCGCCGCGGCATGATCGGCGGCCTGTTGCTCGGCGCCACGCTCGGCCTGATCTGGACGCCCTGCGCCGGGCCGGTGCTGGGCTCGATCCTCACCCTGGTGGCTTCGGCGAAAGACACTGCTTGGGCGAGCATGCTGCTGGTTACTTACGCGGTCGGCGCGGCACTGCCGATGCTGGCGATCGGCTACGGCGGCCGGCGCGCGGTCGCACGTGTACGCAGCGTGGCGCGGATCGCGCCACGTCTGCAGCAGGGCTTCGGCGTGATCGTCGTCGCCTTCGCGCTGGCCAGTTACTTCCAATACGACACGGAGGTCGTCGCGTGGCTCACCTCGTTCTATCCCGCCGGCCAGATCGGCCTTTGAGTCCTCCCACATCGAGAATGGAGATCACCATGACGACCCGACGAATGCTTACCCTCGCGCTCGGCTTCTCCACCGGCCTGCTCGGCTTCGCCGCTCCGGCGATCAGCGGTGAGGCGACGACTCCTGTCGCACCATCGCTGCAAGCCGATGCGCGCCAGCCGGCACCCGACTTCGTCGGCCTCGACCGCTGGTTCAATTCGCGGCCGCTGTCGGTCAAGGATCTTCGCGGCAAGGTCGTGCTGGTGAATTTCTGGACCTATGGCTGCGTCAATTGCGTTCACACCCTGCCGCACGTCACGCAGCTCTACGCCAAGTACAAGGATCGCGGTTTCGTGGTGGTCGGAATTCACACACCAGAATTCCCGTTCGAGCGATCGGCCTCGAATGTAACGGCTGCGCTAAAACGTCACGGCATTACCTATCCGGTGGCGCAGGACAACGATTCCCACACCTGGGACGCGTATCGCAACCAATATTGGCCGGCGCAATACATCGTCGATCGCAACGGCAACGTGGTCTATCAGCATGCAGGCGAAGGCGCGTATGACGAAATGGATCACATCGTCGCGCGATTGTTAAAGGCCGAAAGCTAGGCTTTCCCCATACGCAGGCATAGAGTGACAGCGAACGATACATCCGCCACGCTGTGCCGGATGTATCGCGTCCTCGCTGCCTGGACTCGCTGAATGTTCGAACATCTCGACCCCGTCGTGCTGGCGCGCGCGCAATTCGCCTTCACGATGTCTTTTCACATTATCTTCCCGGCGTTCTCGATCGGGCTCGCCAGCTATCTGGCGGTGCTGGAAGCGCTTTGGTTGTGGACGGGCCGCGAGGTCTTCATCAACCTGTTCAATTACTGGCTGAAGATCTTCGCCATCGCGTTCGGCATGGGCGTCGTCTCCGGGATCGTGATGTCGTATCAGTTCGGCACCAACTGGGCGGTGTTCTCGGACAAGACCGGTCCGGTGCTCGGGCCGCTGATGGCCTATGAGGTGCTGACCGCGTTCTTCCTCGAGGCCGGCTTCCTCGGCGTCATGCTGTTCGGCCTCAAGCTCGTCGGGCCGCGGCTGCATTTCCTCGCCACGCTGATGGTGGCGATCGGCACGCTGATCTCGGCCTTCTGGATCCTGTCGGCCAATTCCTGGATGCAGACGCCAGCCGGCTACGCAGTCAACGACGTCGGGCAGTTCGTGCCGGCGGACTGGCTGAAGCTGATCTTCAATCCGTCGTTTCCATATCGGCTGCTGCACATGGTGCTGGCGGCGTATCTCACCACGGCGCTGGTGGTCGGCGCCGTCGGCGCGTTTCATCTGCTGAAGAACCCATTTCAGCCCGGGCCACGCATGATGTTCTCGATGGCGATGTGGATGCTGACCGTCGTGGCGCCGATCCAGATCTTCGCCGGCGACGCCCACGGCCTCAACACGCTGGAGCATCAGCCCGCCAAGGTGATGGCGATGGAAGGGCACTACCAAAGCCATCCCGATGGTGCGCCGCTGATCCTGTTCGGCCTGCCCGACCAGGACGCCGCCAAGGTTCGCTATGCGATCGAGATTCCGAAACTGTCATCGCTGGTGCTGAAGCATTCGCTCGATGCGCCGCTGGCCGGGCTCGACACCGTGCCGCGTGAAAACTGGCCGCCGGTGCCGATCACCTTCTGGTCGTTCCGCATCATGGTGGCGCTCGGCTTTCTGATGCTCGGGCTCGGCCTGTTCAGCCTGGTGATGCGCTGGCGCGGCCGGCTGTCTGAATCCCGGCCGCTGCATTGGTACGCGCTGATGATGGGTCCCGCCGGTTTCGTCGCGGTACTGGCCGGCTGGGTCACCACCGAGACCGGGCGGCAGCCGTTCACCGTGTTCGGCCTGCTGCGCACCGCCGACTCGGTGTCGCCGCTGGCGGCGCCGGCCGTAGCGTCATCGCTGATCGCCTTCGCCCTGGTGTACTTCGCCGTGTTCTTCGCCGGGGTCGTCTACATCCTGCGGCTGATGGCGCAGCCGCCGCACCACGGCGAGCAAGGCCCGTCCGGCGCTACGCCGGCCCGCGCCGCCGGCATCACGCCGGCGCCGGCGATCGCCAGCCGAAGGCTCGGCTGATGATCGCGATCGATCTGGCAACGATCTGGGCCTTCATCATCGCGTTCGCGGTGTTCGTCTATGTGGTGATGGACGGCTTCGACCTCGGTCTCGGCATCCTGTTTCCGCTGTTTCGCAGCAAGCGCGACCGCGACGTCATCATGAACAGCGTCGCCCCTGTTTGGGACGGCAACGAGACCTGGCTGGTGCTCGGCGGCGGCGGACTGTTCGCGGCGTTTCCGCTGGCCTATGCGGTGCTGATGCCGGCGCTGTACACGCCGATCATCGCCATGCTGCTAGGTCTGGTGTTTCGCGGCGTCGCGTTCGAATTCCGCTGGCGCACCACGCGCGAGCGCAATCGCTGGGACGTCGCGTTCTTCCTCGGCTCGCTGCTCGCCGCTTTGGCGCAGGGCGTCGCGCTCGGCGCGCTGCTCCAGGGCATTCATGTCGAAGGCCGCGCCTATGCGGGTGGATGGTGGGACTGGCTGACGCCGTTCAGCGCGCTCACCGGCGTTGCGCTGGTGATCGGCTATGCGCTGCTCGGCGCCACCTGGCTGGTGATGAAGACCTCGGCCGAGCTGCGCGAGCGCGCCTACACGCTGAGCCGCTGGCTGTTGCTCGGCATGCTGGCCGCCATCGTGGCGGTGAGTGCCGCCACGCCGTTCCTGTCCTACGACTATTCGCAGCGCTGGTTCGCCTGGCCGAACGTACTCGCCACCGCGCAGGTGCCGCTCGCCGTTGCGATCGTCACCGCGCTGCTGCTGCGGGCGCTCGCCAAGCGGCGCGACTACCAGCCGTTCTTCCTCACACTGGCGCTGTTCGCGCTGTCCTATGCGGGGCTGGGCATCAGCATGTGGCCCTATGTGGTGCCGCGTAGCGTCACCATCTGGCAGGCGGCGGCCCCCGAAAGCAGCCAGCTGTTCATGCTCGTCGGCGTCTCGATCCTGGTGCCGATCATCCTGATCTACACCGCGTGGGCCTACTGGGTGTTCCGCGGCAAGGTCGACCCGGAGCACGGCTACCATTGAGCCGATCTGAACCACAGCGCCCGTTGCCGCGACGACTGCTATGGTTCGTCGCGCTGTGGCTGTGCGGCGTCGGCGCCGTCACACTGGTCTCGATGCTGCTCAGGTTGTGGATCGGCCCCGGCTGACGTGATACACCTTCGGCCGACTGTGATTTCGCCAGGGGGAATCGATGATCGGTTTGGGACGTCTGCCCGGTTGGCTCGCGCTGGCCGGCGTACTCATCGTCGCGGCGGGGTTCACAGCGCCCGGCCACGCCCAGCAGAACGATCCCGGCGACGAGCCCGGCCTGATCGCCAATGACGATTACGAGCTGCCGCCCGAGCTGCGCAAGCAGATGGTGTTCTTCCGCACCAGCGAGCCGCCCGGCACCATCATCGTCCAGACCTCCGAACGCTATCTGTATCTCGTCCAGGGCAACAACCGCGCCCTGCGCTACGGCATCGGCGTCGGCCGCGACGGTTTCCAGTGGCAGGGCCTGCTGAAGATTTCGCGCAAGGCCGAGTGGCCGGACTGGACGCCGCCGCCCGAGATGATCCAGCGCCAACCCTATCTGCCGCGCTTCATGGCCGGCGGCCCCGGCAACCCGCTCGGCGCCCGGGCGATGTATCTCGGCTCGACCGTGTATCGCATCCACGGCACCAACCGTCCCGACACGATCGGCACCGCGATTTCGTCGGGCTGCTTCCGCCTGGTCAATGCCGACGTGATGGACCTGTACGACCGCGTCCCGGTCGGCACCAAGGTCGTGGTGCGGCAGAAGCCCGAACTTTAGCGTCTCCTCTCCTCCGTTTTCGAGAACCTCGACATGTTCAAGCGCACGTTTCTGACCGGGCTCAGCATCGGGCTCGTGGTCGCGGCCGCGATCGCGGCGGCGGCGATTACCTACGAACGCTACGACACCAAGACGCTGAAGCGCACCATCCGACGCGATGCCGTGCTGTGCGGCGTCAACAGGGGCCTGCCAGGCTTCTCGACGCCGGATGACAAGGGCAATTGGAGCGGCTTCGACGTCGATTTCTGCCGCGCGGTGGCGGCGGCGATCTTCGACGATCCGAACAAGGTGAAGTTCGTGCCGCTCGACGCCAGCGAGCGCTTCAAGGAACTGCAGAGCCGCAAGGTCGACATCCTGTCACGCAACTCGACCTGGAGCATGTCGCGCGAGACCAATTACGACCTCTACTTCCCGGCCGTCGCCTATTACGACGGCGAAGGCTTCATGGTGCCGGCTTCGCGAAAAATCGACAGCGGGCTCGAACTCGACGGCAGCAAGGTCTGCGTCCAGAACGGCACCACCACCCAGCTCAACCTTGCCGATTACTTCCGCGCCAACAACATGAAGTATCAAGAGGTGAAGTTCGACAAGCTGGACGACGTGGTAAACGCCTACAAGGCTGGCACCTGCGATACCTTCACGGCCGACATCTCGCAGCTCTACGCGCTGCGCCAGACCTTCGACAAATCCGGCGCCGTCCACGTCATCCTGCCCGACGTCATCTCCAAGGAGCCGCTGGCCCCGGTGGTGCGCCAGCGCGATGACGACTGGATGATGATCGTCAAATGGACGCTGTATGCGATGATCAACGCCGAAGAGCTCGGCATCACCTCGCAGAACATCGATCAGGCGCTGAAATCCAAGAAGCCCGACGTGATGCGGCTGGTCGGCACCGAAGGCGCGTTCGGCGAAGACCTCGGCCTGTCCAAGGACTGGGCCGCCCGCATCATCCGCCACGTCGGCAATTACGGCGAAGTCTACGACCGCAACGTCGGCAAACTCGGCATCCCGCGCGGCCTGAACCAACTCTGGAGCGCCGGCGGCATCCAATACGCGCCGCCGATCAGGTAGCCACAACTACGGTGTCATCGCCCGCGCAGGCGGGCGACCCAGTATCCCAGAGCGCACGCTTTTGGGCGCTGTGCTCAACACTCCCGCACTGGAATACTGGGTCCCCGCATGCGCGGGGATGACGGCTGAGGTTGGTGAGACGCCGTGCGCCAACACTCTCACGCCCGTCATTCCGGGGCGCGCGCAGCGCGAACCCGGAATCGCTTCGCCGCAGAACAGTTCGGGATTCCGGGTTCGCTCGCTGCGCGAGCGCCCCGGAATGACGACGTGAGGCGGTGCGTGCGAGCCGCGGCGCCGTGTGTTTCCGTCGCCCTGAGGTGCGAGCGTAGCGAGCCTCGAAGGGCGACGGAAACAGGACGAGCCTCAATACTTCTTCAGCCGCGCCAGATAGTCGGCGTGGAAATTGGCGTCGCCGAACAGTTCCTGGCAGACGCGGGCGCGTTTCATGAACAGGCCGATATCGAACTGATCGGTCATGCCCATGCCGCCGTGCATCTGCACGCCTTCCTGCACCGCCAACGTCACCACCGTGCCGGCCTTGGCCTTGGCGACCGCGACAGCCGGGCCGGCATGCTCCGGATCGGCGTCGAGCGTCTGCAGCGCCTTGAGCGCGGCGGCGCGGGCGATTTCGATCTCGACATAGAGATGCGCGGCGCGGTGCTGCAGCGCCTGGAATTCGCCGATCAGCCGGCCGAACTGCTTGCGCTCTTTCAGATAAGTCACGGTGCGGCCGAACGCTTCGTCGGCGACGCCGACCATCTCGGACGCCACCGCGCCGCGGCCGATGTTCAGCACGGCTTCGAGCAGATCACCGCCATGATCGACTTCGCCGAGCACGGAATCAGCATCGACCTCGACGTCGTCGAAAATGATGCGCGCCGCGTTGTGCGCGTCGACCATGACGGTGCGCTCAATGCCGACGCCCTTGCTCTTGGGATCGACCAGGAACAGCGTCAGTCCCTCGCGCTCGCCCGGCGCCCCGGCGCTGCGAGCGGCGACGATCAGCAGATCGGAGACGTGGCCGTCCACCACCATGGCCTTGGCGCCGTTCAGCTTGAAGCCGTTGCCGGAGCGCTTGGCCTGCAGCGCGGTCTTCAGCGGCCGATGCTTCGCGCCTTCGTCGACCGCGAGCGAGGCGATCAGCGAGCCGTCGGCGATCTTGGGCAGATGCGCCTGCTGCTGCGCCTTGGAGCCGCGCTTCAGCGCCGAGGCGACGAGCACGCCGGTGGCGAGAAACGGCGACGGCATCAACGTGCGGCCGATCTCCTCCATCACCACGCCGGCTTCGACGCAGCCGAGTCCCGAGCCGCCGAACTCTTCCGGCACGACCAGACCGGCAAAGCCCATCTCGGCGAAGCTCTTCCATAGGTCGCGCGAGAAGCCGACCGGGTCACGCTCGTCGCGCAACTTGCGCAAATGCGCCACCGGCGCCTTGTCGCCGATCAGCCCGCGCGCCGAGTCGCGCAGCATGGTTTGTTCTTCGGTGAGGACGAGGGCCATGGGTAAGGTTCCGCTTC
Source organism: Rhodopseudomonas sp. B29 (assembly GCF_000333455.1). Classification (GTDB taxonomy): domain Bacteria; phylum Pseudomonadota; class Alphaproteobacteria; order Rhizobiales; family Xanthobacteraceae; genus Rhodopseudomonas. The sequence goes on along the minus strand of NZ_BADD01000549.1, from coordinate 2,637 downwards.
GGTGTGATGCTTCTGAGTTCGTCATTCCGGGATGCGCGCGGGAGCGCGCAGACCCGGAATCTCGAAATTGTTGCGAAGAGAGATTCCGGGTTCGCGAGCTTCCGCTCGCGCCCCGGAATGACTCGGGGAGAGGTTGTTCCGGACGAACTAAGCCCCCGGCAGATCGAGGATGCGCTTCGCCACGATGCCGAGCATCACCTCACTGGTACCGCCTTCGATCGAGTTGGCCTTGGTACGCAGCCAGCTGCGGGCCCGGCTGCCGTCGTGCGAGCGCTCGCTCTCCCACTCCAGCGCGTCGATGCCGCCGGCCGACATCAGGATCTCGTGGCGGCGCTTGTTGAGCTCAGTGCCGTAGTACTTCATCGCCGACGAGAACGCCGGATGCAGCTGACCTGCCTTGGCGAGATCAACCGCGCGCTCGGCCGCACAGGCCAGCGCCGCTTCGTCGATGTCGAACGAGGCGATCTGGCCGCGCAGCATCGCGTCGTCGAGTCGCCCCTGATCGTCGGCGCCGAGCGAATCCGCCGCGACTTGTCCGAGGGGCCGACCGCCGTCGCGGCCGCCCATGCCGGAGATCATCGCGCGCTCGTGCTGCAGCAGATACTTGGCGACATCCCAGCCGCGATTGACGGTGCCGACGACGTGCGACTGCGGCACGCGGACATTGTCGAAGAAGGTCTCGCAGAACGGCGACTTGCCGGAAATCAGCAGGATCGGCTTGGTGGTCACGCCGGGCGAGGTCATATCGAATAGGATGAAGCTGATGCCGTCGTGCTTCTTGGCGGCGGGGTCGGTGCGCACCAGGCAGAAGATCCAGTCCGCGTAGTTGGCGTAAGACGTCCAGATCTTCGAACCGTTGATGATGAAGTCGTCGCCGTCCGGCACGGCGCGCGTCTGCAGCGAGGCCAGATCCGATCCGGCGTTCGGCTCGGAATAGCCCTGGCACCAGCGGATTTCGCCGCGGGCGATCTTGGGCAGGTGCTCCATCTTCTGCTGCTCGTTGCCGTATTTCAGCAGCGCCGGCCCGAGCATCCAGATGCCGAACGACGACAGCGGTGAGCGCGCACCGATCGCCGCCATTTCTTCGCGGAGAATCTTGGTCCGGGCGCCATCGAGACCGCCGCCGCCATACTGAGTCGGCCAATCCGGCACGGTCCAGCCCTTGTCGCGCATCCGCTCGAACCAGACCTTCTGAGCTCCGGAGGCGAACTTGGTGTTGCGGCCGCCCCAGAAATTATCCTCGTCCGAGGTCATCGGCTTGCGCATCTCGGCCGGGCAATTGGCCTCGAGCCAGGCGCGGGTGTCGCGGCGGAATTGATCGAGATCGGCGTCGAGCATCGGCATGTTTCCATCCGGCGGCCGCGGGCGCGGCCGGTTCGCGTTTGTTGGCGGCGACCTTGGCGCGAGGCGCGGCGGAATTCAATATCCGTGATGTCGTCGCCGAATTGCAGCGACGTGCTAAGGAACGGTTCGGGCCAAACAACGAAAGATCCGAGGATGCGCCTCAAGCTTCTTCCGCCAGACGAAATGAGCGCCGACCAGCGCGCGATCTATGAGGAGTCGATCGCCAGCAAGCGCGGCACGCCGCCGCCGCCGATGATGGCGTGGCTGGCGAGCCCGGAGATGGCGCGGCATGCGACGCGGCTCGGCGCCTTCCTGCGCTACGACACCACGCTGCCGCCGGCGCTGTCCGAACTCGCCATCCTGGTGACGGCGCGGCACTGGACCGCGCAGTTCGAATGGTACGCGCACAAGAAGATGGCGCTCGACGGCGGTCTCGATCTCACCATCATCGACGACATCAAGAATCGTCGCACGCCGACATTCGCCGATCCCAAGGCGCGGGTGATCTACGACGTGGCGAAGTCGCTGCACGAGGCCAAGGGCCTGTCGCAGCCGCTGTACGACGAGGCGATGCGCGTGCTCGGCGAGCGCACGTTGGTCGAGATCATCGGCCTGTGCGGCTACTACACGATGGTGTCGATGACGCTGAACGCCTATCAGTTTCCGTTGCCGGACGGCGAAGTGCCGGAGTTGGACTAGCCGCAATGCCGTCATGCGCGGGCTTGACCCGCGCATCCATCCTTCTCACATAAGATGGATCACCGGGTCTCGGCGCTGCGCGCCGGCCCGTTGATGACGATCGTGAAGGACGCCGATGTCACTATCCGAGACAACCGCAGATCCCGTCCCCGCCGGCACCCGCATCGGCCATGTGCACCTCAAGGTCGCCGATCTCGATCGCGCGCTCGGGTTCTATTGCGACGTGCTGGGCTTCCAGGTCATGCAGCGCATGGGCGATCAGGCAGCCTTCATCTCGGCCGGCGGCTATCACCACCACATCGGGCTCAACACCTGGGAAAGCCGCGGCGGTTCGCCGCCGCCGCCCGGCACCACCGGCCTGTATCACACCGCCATCCTGTATCCGACCCGCGCCGCGCTGGCCGACGCATTGCACCGCGTGCTGAGCGCCGGCATCCCGCTCGACGGCGCCAGCGATCACGGCGTCAGCGAAGCCTTGTACTTGCGCGACCCCGATCAGAACGGCGTCGAACTCTACCGCGACCGCCCGCAGTCCGAATGGCCGCGCAAGCCCGACGGCGCGCTGGCGATGTTNCCCCGCCGTCTCGATGTCAA
>NZ_BADD01000550.1 GCF_000333455.1 Rhodopseudomonas sp. B29 | reverse complement strand
GGCATGACCGAGGCGGCGATCGACAAGCTCACCTCGACGCAGAAGCTCGATCCCAAGCTGCAGATGATCGCGCCGGTCGACGGCGTCGTCCTGGAGAGCCCGACGCTGCCGGGCCAGACCGTCGAGGCGCTGGCGCTGATCTTCAAGCTCGCGCAACTGTCGCCGCTGTGGGTCGAAATTCAGGTGCCGGCGCTGCGTGTCGAAGACTTCGCGGTCGGCGCCAAGGTGACGCTGCGCGGCCACGAATGCGTCGGCCGCGTGGTGTCGATCGGCACCAGCGTCGAGCCGACGTCGCAGACCGTGATCGTCCGCGCCGAGTTCGACGAGCCCGACACCGACCTGCGGCCCGGCCAGATGGTCGAAGCCCAGATCGCGCTGGCCAGCGGCGGCCGCGCCGAATGGCGGGTGCGCAGCGGCGCGATGGTTCGCCGCGGCTCCGACGCTTACGTGTTCGTGCAGACCGACGGCGGTTTCGTTGCGACGCCGGTGAAAGTGCGCGAGGAACTGCCGGCTTTTGCGGTGGTCAGCGGCAGCTTCCGCGGCGACGAGCGCATCGCTGTGCGCGGCGTCGCGGCGCTGAAGGGCGCCTGGCAGGGGCTCGGCGGGGTCGAGTAGATGCTCGCACGCCTGGTCGAGTTCTCGCTCGCGCATCGCCTGTTGGTGGTGCTCGCCACGCTGATGCTGATCGGCGCCGGCGTCTATGCCGTGCGCCAACTGCCGATCGATGCCTTCCCGGACGTCTCGCCGATCCAGGTCAAGATCATCCATGAAGGCGCCCGGCATGACGCCCGAGGAGGTCGAGACGAGGGTGACGATGCCGCTCGAGCTCGAAATGCTCGGCATCCCCAACAAAACGATGCTGCGCTCGACCCCCAAATACGGTCTCGCCGACGTCACCATCGATTTCGCCGAAGGCGTCGACATTTATTGGGCGCGCAATCAGGTCGCCGAGCGATTGGCCGCGGCCATGAAGGACATGCCCGAGGGCCTGACCGGCGGGCTGGCGCCGATCACTACGCCACTCGGCGAAATGTTCATGTTTACCATCGAGGGCGGTGATCTCTCGCTCGCGGAGCGCCGCACGCTGCTCGACTGGACCATCCGCCCGGCGCTGCGCACGCTGCCCGGCGTCGCCGACGTCAATTCGCTCGGCGGCTATGTGCGTAGTTTCGAGATCGTGCCCGACAATCTCGCGATGGCGTCGCACGGCATCTCGATCGAGACGCTGGAGAACGCCATCGCGAAGAACAATCGCAACGGCGGCGCCGGCCGGCTCTCCGCCGGTGAGGAAGTGCTGCTGGTTCGCGTCGACGGCCAGGTCCACACCCTCGACGATCTGCGCGACATCGTGCTGGCGTCGCGCGACGGCGGCATGGTGCGTGTGCGCGATGTCGCCGAGGTGCGCATCGGCAGCATCACCCGCTACGGCGCGGTGACGCGCGACGGGCAGGGCGAAGCGGTGCAGGGCCTGGTGCTCGGGCTGCGCGGCGCCAATGCGCGCGATGTCGTCGAGGGCGTCAAGGCGAAGTTCGCCGAGCTGCAGCCGACGCTACCCAAGGGCGTGACGCTGAACGTGTTCTACGATCGCGGCGACCTCGTCGGCCGCGCCGTCGGCACGGTGTCGAAGTCGCTGCTCGAAGCCACCGTGCTGGTGATCGTGCTGCTGATCCTGTTTCTCGGCGACTGGCGGGCCGCGCTGGTGGTGGCGCTGACGCTGCCGTTGTCGGCGCTGGCGACGTTCCTGCTGATGCGCTTCGCCGGCATGTCGGCCAACCTGATGAGCCTCGGCGGCCTCGCGGTCGCCATCGGCATGCTGATCGACGCCGCCGGGGTGGTGGTCGAGACCATCGTTTCGCATCTCGCCCACGATCGCCACG
>NZ_BADD01000551.1 GCF_000333455.1 Rhodopseudomonas sp. B29 | reverse complement strand
TCACGATTGCCACCAGCGTCCCGAACGCGCCGATCCCGCCGTTGTCGTCGCAGCCGGACGGCCCGGCCAAGGTGACGGTGCGCGACCTGAACTTCTACTATGGCCAGCACCACGCGCTGAAGGCGATCAATCTGACGCTGGTCGCCAACAAGGTCACCGCCTTCATCGGCCC
>NZ_BADD01000552.1 GCF_000333455.1 Rhodopseudomonas sp. B29 | reverse complement strand
ATCATCAGCCACACGGTGTCGCGCTGCGAGCGCGCATGCCCGGCGGGCAGATCCTCGCCGGCGAACACGCGGGCGACAATGTCGCGCTTCTTGGCGTCCGGCACCATGAACAGCATCTCCTCGCACGAGGCGAGCGCCGGGAAGGTGAGGGTGACGCGCGGCACGAATGGCTCGACATGGGCGGTGTCGACGCCGGCTGCCCAGCGGTCGCTAATGGAGAGCTGCGGCCAGCCGGGAAACAGCGAGGCGGTGTGGCCGTCGGGTCCGAGGCCGCCGAACACGAGATCGAACAGCGGCCGTGCCGGATCGAGCGTGGCGTTGCCGTAGAACTGCTGAAGCTCGCGCTGATAGTCGCGTGCCGACTCTTCGGGCGTCGCCGTGTCGGTGCGCATCGCGTGGACGTTCGCCGCCGGGGCGCGGCCGTCGAGCAGTGCGCGTTTGGCGGCGCCGATATTGCTCAGCAGATCGTCGTAAGGCACGAAGCGCTCGTCGGTGATGAACCAGTGCACGCGCTGCCACGGAATCTGGTGCGCGAACTCGGTCGCGAGCAGCTCCAGCATTTTCTTCGGCCCGGAGCCCCCGGTGAGGCAGATCGCCGGTCGGTCGTGATGCAGCTCGATGCGCGCGATCAGCCGCTGCGCCGCCAGCCGCGCCAGCGCGTCGGCGTCGGGCGCCACGACGATCTTGCGCGGGTCGGCGGCCGCCATCATGGCACGCGCCAGTTGCGGCGGTCACGCGCCAGGAGCTCGTCGGCATCTTCGGGGCCGTGGCTGCCGGCGCGATAGATGTGCAGGCCCTTCTCGCCGGCGTTCTTCCAGGCATCGAGGAATGGCTGCACGGCGCGCCAGCCGGCCTCGACGCCGTCGGCGCGCTGGAACAGGATGTTGTCGCCGATCATGCAGTCGTGCAGCAGCGTCTCGTAGCCGTTGCTCGGCGCGACCTTGAAGTAAT
>NZ_BADD01000553.1 GCF_000333455.1 Rhodopseudomonas sp. B29 | reverse complement strand
CCTCGATCGGCGGATTCGCCGCGCAGTCGCGCCGCGGGCAAACAGCATCCTCATGAATGTTTTCAGCAAAGCGGCCGAACTCGGTATCCAGACCGAATTCGACGATGTTCACGGCCAGCGTCAGGTTGCCGACAAGGCGGCCCTTCAGATCGTGGTCGACGCCATCCCGGAGCCGAAGGGACGCCGGCTGCTGGGAAGCGTCCCGGTGGTCCGGCTCGGCGAAGCGAGCCGGACCGAGCTCGCGGCCGACGCGGCCTTGCCGATGCGCTGGAGCATCGCTGCGGGCGGCGAGACCGTGGCCGAAGGCGTCGCCGAGACGCCAGCCATCGCCTGGCCCGGCGACCTGCCGGTCGGGATTCATCAGCTGACGCTGACCGACGCCTCCGGCCGCAGCGAGCACTCGCCGCTGCTGGTGTCGCCGGCGCAGGCGTATCGGGGCGATTTCGATCGCTCCTGGATCGTCGCCGTGCAGCTCTACAGCCTGCGCTCGTCGCGCAACTGGGGCATCGGCGACTTCACCGATCTGGCCGATCTGATCGAGCTCGCCGCCGGACTCGGCGCGGGCGGCATCGGGCTCAATCCGCTGCACGCGCTGTTCGACGACCGGCCGCAGGATTGCAGTCCGTACGCGCCGAACAGCCGGCTGTTTCTCAATCCGCTCTATGTCGATATCGAGCAAATCCCGGAATACGCGGCTTCGGACCTGCCGGACGGCGGCGCTGAGATCGCGGCGCTGCGCGGCAGCGAGCTGGTCGACTACAAGGCGGTCGCGGCACTGAAGTGGCGCGCGCTCCGCGCGGCGTTCGGTCGATTCAAAGCCGGCGCGACGGCCGACCGCAAGACCGCGTTCGCGGCCTTTCGCCAGGAGCGCGAGCCGCTGCTCGGGCAGTTCGCCTGTTTCGAAGTGCTGCGTCACCGTTTCGACGGCGCCTGGTGGGACTGGCCGGCCGAGTGGCGCCGGCCGGACGATGCGCGCTTCGCCGAGATGCGCCGCGGCGCCGATGCCGCCGAGATCGAGTTCATCGAATTCTCGCAATGGATCGCCGACACGCAGCTGCGTCGCTGCAAGGAGTTGTCGGCTGCGCGCGGCATGAATGTCGGGCTGTATCTCGACGTCGCGGTCGGCGTCCAGGCCGGAGGCTTCGACGCCTGGAACGAGCAGGTCGCGATCTCGCGGCGGCTCTCCGTTGGTGCGCCGCCGGACTCGCTCAACACGGCCGGACAAAATTGGGGCCTCGCCGGCTTCAACGCGCCCGGCCTCGAACTCACCGGCTTTGCGCCGTATCGCGACATGCTACGCGCCTCGATGCGCTATGCCGGCGCGATCCGGCTCGATCACGTGCTTTGGCTGAACCGGCTCTACGTGGTGCCGGAAGGATTCGGTCCCGGTCACGGCGTCTATGTGAAGATGCCGTTCGATCCGCTGCTCGCGATCACCGCACAGGAAAGTGCCGCCAATCATTGCGTGGTGATCGGCGAAGATCTCGGCACCGTGCCGGAGGGCTTCCGCGAGAAGCTGATGAGCTGGGGGATCTGGTCGTATCGGGTGATGATGTTCGAGCGCGATTATCATCAGGGCTGGTTCTACGGCATCGAACGCTATCCGGCCGCCGCGCTCGTGACCTTCAATACGCACGACCTCGCGACTTACTCAGGCTGGCGCGCTTTCGCCGATCTCGCGCAGAAGCGCGCGCTCGGCCTCGATCCAGGTGAAAGCGACGACAGCCGCCGCTACGCGCTGCAGATGTTGGGCGATGCTTTGCGATACCAAGGCATCCAACAGGAAGATATCTACGCTGTGCTGACTTTCATGGCCCGGACGCCGGCGCGCCTGCTGGCGATCTCGCTGGAAGATCTGCTCGGCGTGATGGATCAGCCCAACATCCCCGGCACTGTCGACGAGCACCCGAACTGGCGGCGCAAGCTGCCGCGTGCGCTGGACGAGATAGGCGGCGCCATCAACCGTCAGGCGCTGCTCGCAGCGACCGCAGAACGGCGCTCGGCGGTGTAATCGTGGCAGGTCCGATCGAACACTACGCGTTGCTGGGCGACTGCGAAACCGCAGCCCTGGTCGGTCGTGACGGATCGATCGACTGGCTGTGCTGGCCGTCGTTCGACTCCGAAGCCTGCTTCGCGGCGTTGATCGGCAACGAAGACAACGGCCGCTGGCAGATCGCGCCGGCCGAGGCGGGCTTCAGCTCATCGCGCCGCTATTGCGGCGACAGCCTCGTTCTCGAAACGCGCTTTGAATCCGCGGACGGCGCCGTGACGCTGATCGACTTCATGCCGCCGCGCGGCAAGGCTTCGGACATCGTGCGCCTGGTCCGCGGCGATCAGGGCAAGGTGCGGATGCGGATGCAGCTCGTCATCCGGTTCGGCTTCGGCTCGGCGATCCCGTGGGTGAGGCGCGGCCAGGACGGCGAGCGGCTCGCCATCTGCGGTCCCGACATGATCGTGCTGCGTACGCCGGTAAAAACCCACGGCGAGAACATGACGACGATCGCGGAGTTCGAGATCGAAGCCGGGCAGACAGTGCCGTTCGTGATCACCTACGGCGCGTCGCATCTGCCGGTGCCGGAGCCGATCGATCCGTTTCAGGCGCTCGAGGATACCAAGCAGTTCTGGTCGGAGTGGTCGGGACGCTGCAGCTACGAGGGTGAGTATCGCGACCTGGTGATGCGGTCGCTGATCACCCTCAAGGCGCAGACCTTCCAGCCCAGCGGGGGCATCGTGGCGGCGCCGACGACATCGTTGCCGGAGAAGCTCGGCGGGGCACGCAATTGGGACTACCGGTTCTGCTGGCTGCGCGACGCGACCTTCACGCTGCTGGCGCTGATGAATAGCGGATACACCGAAGAAGCTTCGGCCTGGCACGACTGGCTGATGCGCGCCGTGGCCGGCAATCCGGCCAACATGCAGATCATGTACGGCATCTATGGCCAGCGGCGACTGCTCGAATGGGAGGCCGACTGGCTCACCGGCTACGAGGGCGCCAAGCCGGTGCGCATCGGCAATGCCGCGCATGCGCAGCTGCAGCTCGACGTCTACGGCGAACTGATCGACGCCTTCCATCAATGGCGCGTCGCGGACCTCAAGCTCGACGGCAAATCCTGGGCGATGGAATGCGAGGTGCTGGAGCATCTCGCCAAGATCTGGGATCAGCCTGACAGCGGCATCTGGGAAATGCGCGGCGACCCGCAGCACTACGTCTGCTCCAAGGTCATGACCTGGGTGGCGTTCGACCGCGGCATCAAGAGCGCCGCGCAGTTCAAGCTGAAGGCTCCGGTCGCCGAGTGGCGGGCGATCCGCGACAAGATCCACGCCGACGTCTGCACCAAAGGCTTCGACGCCGAACAGAACAGCTTCGTCGAGCATTATGGCGGCAAATATCTCGACGCCAGCGTGCTGCTGCTGTGGGCCGTCGGCTTCCTGCCGCCGGACGATCCGCGGATGCAAGGTACGCTCCAAGCCGTCGAGCACAACCTGATCGTCGAAGGCCTGGTCATGCGCCACGATCCGCGCCGCCACCCCGGTGAGAACGGGCAGCTCGAGGGCGCATTCCTGGCTTGCAGCCTGTGGCTCGCCGACGCCTATGTGCTGTCGGGCGACATCGACAAGGCCAAGGCGCTGTTCGGCCGCGTCGTCGAGATCGCCAACGATGTGGGGCTCTTGGCCGAGGAGTACGACGTCGAAGCCAAGCGCCAGGTCGGCAATTTCCCCCAGGCCCTGACCCACATCGCTTTGATCAACACCGCCCACAACCTCACCGCCGCGAAGAGTGGGGAGAAAAAGCCGGCGATGCAGCGATCGAAGTAAGTAACGTTGCCGCTGGAAAGCGCCTGCTTTCTTCAGCAAGCAGTGGGCACACCCGTCATCCTGAGGTGCGAGCGCAGCGAGCCTCGAAGGATGACCGCCGCGCGCGCAGCCCATCCTTCGAGGCCCACCGCGCTACGCTTCCGCGTAGCGCACGGTGGGCACCTCAGGATGACGCTGAGGATGGAGCTGTGTCAGAAGGAGGCCGCTGCAAAAACAATCGCCGTCATGGCCGGGCTTGTCCCGGCCATCCACGAATACCGAATCAGCAGCAAAAAGGACGTGGATGGCCGGGACGAGCCCGGCCATGACGGAGTAATTAGCGTGATCGATCAGCTGTTACGTTAGCCCTTCTCATTCCGCGCCAGAATGTAATCGATCGCCTTGGCGAATCCGTCTTCTTCGTTGCTGTCGGTGACATGCGCCGCTTGCGACTTCACATCATCGCTCGCGTTGCCCATCGCGATGGCGAGGCCGGCGACCTTGAACATCGCCAGGTCGTTGCGCATGTCGCCGATGGTGGCGATCGCGTCGGTGGGGATACCGAGGCGCTTCGACATCGCGCGAACGAAGGTCCCCTTGTTCTGGCCGGGCGGGGTGACGTCGAGATAGTAGTCCTGCGAACGCACGGCGAGCGCGCTGTCGCCGAGCGCCTGCTGCAACTCGGTCTCGCAGCGCTCCAGCAGCGGGAAATCCGGGCTGGCACCGACGATCTTGCAGGCCGCGGCCAGATGCGGCGTGAAGTCGTCGATCGTCACCGGATCGTGCTGGATGGTGTTCTGTTCGTGCGGCACGTATTTGCCGTCGTCGCGGCGGATGTACCAGGCATTGTTGGTGAACAGCCAGATGTCGACGCCATGGCGGTCCAGCAGCTCGATGCTGGTTTTGGCCGCAGCTTCGCCGATGACGTGCTGCTCGATCACCTTCAGATCGGCAGCGACGATCGAGCTGCCGTTGAACGGTCCGAGCGGCAGCGTGATCCGCAGCGGCTCGGCGAACATCCGCATGCCGACCGGTGGCCGGCTCGAGGTGATGGTGAAGCCGATGCCGGCGTCGCGCAGCTTGTCGACCGCCGCATGGGCACGATCGGTGAGACGCTTGTCGTTGGTCACCAGCGTGCCGTCGACGTCGGAGATCACGAGCTGAATGCGGGGCATTGATCCATCACCATCTCTATCGTCATTGCGAGGAGCGAAGCGACGAAGCAATCCAGCGCAGTGCGCGGGGCTGGATTGCTTCGCTTCGCTCGCAATGACGGTTCAAACATTCGATCGAGCACTGGTCGACGAGGGTAGCTGTGCAACCACCTCGCCGACGATCTCGTCCACCGCCGCGTCGATGCCGACCCGGATCGGGCGTTCGTCCGGTCCGGGCG
>NZ_BADD01000554.1 GCF_000333455.1 Rhodopseudomonas sp. B29 | reverse complement strand
CTCAGCCGTGTGCTGGTGATCAAGGACGCGAATTACCCGTGGCTGCTGCTGGTGCCGCGCCGGCCGAACGTCTCGGAGATCATCGATCTCGAAGAGATCGAGCAGGCCCAGCTGATGACGGAGATTTCCCGTGTCTCTTGAAGCCCTTGCAGTTATCAAGGGCAAAGACGCCACTGGCGGCGCCTTTGACGCGGTCGCGCAGAAGATCGGCCGCATCACGCGCGCCGCCAACGCGCTCAATCGCGACATTCAGAAGCAAATGAACCTTGCGGCCGCGGCCGACAAGCATGCGGCGCAGGCCGAGCGCACCGTGTCGCGGCTCGGCCGGGCAGGGCAGATCGCCGCCGGCGCCGCGGCGAGCTACGGCGCCGGCCATGCCGTTGCGGCCGTCGCGCACCGCGCCGCCGAGGTGAGTGCCGACCGCGCGCACGAAAAGGTGCGCATGGCGGCCTCTGGCATGTCCGAGCATGAGATCGCCGAGGCCGATGAACTTGCCGCCGCCACCTCGAAAAAATATCCGGCGCTGTCGCAAACCAGCCTTATGCACATGGCGCGCAACGTGCGCTCAATCGTCGGGTCGTACGAGGAAGCGACGAAGGTGCTTGATCCTCTGGCGCAATTGAAGGTGGTCGCGCTAGGCGCGCATCCGGAAAAAGCCGAAGAAATCGAGCACGATTTTGATCAGTTGACGAAGGGTATGGAAATCAAGGGTGTTACTCAGAACGAGGAACACTTCAAGCACTACATGCAAGGCATGGCGAAGGCCGTCAACGTGTTCGGCGATACGCTGCGCCCGACTGATTACTATGAAATGTTCAAATACGGTCGGCAGGCGACGAATCCGCTCAGTGATAAATTCATGCTCGAAACGGCGCCGACCTTCGCGCAGGAAATGGGCGGCAGCTCGACGGGTAAGGCTCTATCGACTTTCTACGGCACCGTGATCGGCGGCAAGATGAAGGACGTTGCGGCGAAGGAATTTGTTCGCCTCGGACTCGCCGATAACAGCAAGATCGTTCGCACCAAGACCGGCGCAGTCAAAGGGTTGCTGCCGAACGGCATTTCGCAAGGCCAATTGGCGGCGAGCGATCCTTATGCGTGGGTCAATGATGTGATGTTGCCGGCGATGGCGCGCAAGGGCATCACCGATCCGAAGAAAATTCAAGACGAGATTGCGGTCATGTTCCGCGACTCAACGGCCGCGCAATTGGTGAGTATCCTTGCGTCGCAGCAAGCGCGCATCGAAAAGGATTGGAAGTTGGTGCACGAGGCCAAGGGGCTTGACGCGTCCGACGACTACTTGCGACGCGATCCCAAAGTGCAAATGAAGGCGGTCGGCGCACAAGCCGACAACATTCTGAGCAACACCACGGCGCCGTTGATGCCGGCGGTGACGGGCGGCCTCAACTGGCTCGTGAGCGGCGAAAGCTGGCTTGCCGAGCACGCCAAGGAAAAGCCGGGACATACGGCAACCGCCGGCGCCTGGCTCGGCGGCTTGTCGAGCGCGCTTAGTTACGATGCCGGCATGTCGACGTTGGCGCACCTGTTCGGCAAAGGTGGCACGAGTTGGGTGTTGTCTAAGACGATGGCGGCGCTCGCGCCGATGCTGGCTATCACGCAACTCGCCAGCGATGTTGTCAGCGACGACGATATTCGGCGGCTCAAGGAATACGAAGCCGGGCCGCGCTCGCGTTTCGATCGGCTCGACAAGATCGACGACGAGGCGGCCGGCGATCGCGCGACGTTCCGTGAAGGCTCTTGGCTCGGTGAAGCACAGCGGCAACGCCGCGCGGCTCGCGACGCCGAGCGGGCGCGCGTCGAAACCGAGCTTGAAGGTTTCGGCTACAACCCGGCGGTGACGGCGGGCCGCTGGCGCGGGCCGCAAACGCAATGGTCGGTCGACGATATCCGGGCGGTCGCAGGCGGCGGCGCGCCTGGTGCCGGCAACGGCGAGCCGGTCAAGGCCGTCGTCGAGGGCAATGCGACGCTCGAGACTCGGGTGACGATCAATCCGTCGCCGAGCTTCCTCGCGCAGATCGAACAGAAGGTGACGAACGCCATCAACGCGTTCCGATCGAGCGGCGTCACCGCATCGGGATCGACCGGCTCAACCGGCCGCTCGTCACCAGACGCCGCGCCCGCCCCTTAAACCACCCCGCGCCGGCCTAGCCGGCACCGCCCATGCGTTCGTTCGCGCATGGGCGCTAGCTCACCACGTTGGACGTATTCACGCGCCGCGCCAGCGGCTGCGGAGCGAGGGGTTGCGATGGATTGTCGGGATTGGCTGTCGACGCTGTGGCCGGCGTCGTTCAAGGGGGTTCCGTTCTATTTTGAGCAAGACAAAGAGGAGGGCGGCCGCGACTTGGTGGTGCACGTGTTCCCCAATCGTGACGATCCGTTCGTCGAGGATATGGGCGAGGCGCCGCGCACCTTCGCCGGTTCCGCCTATGTGCACGGCGACGACGCCGACCAATGGGCCGCCACGCTGAAATCGGCGCTGGCGTCCCGCGGCGCCGGCGTGCTGGTGGTGCCGTACTTTGGGCCGGTGACGGTGCATTGCCAGACCTTTGAACGCGCAACGGCGCGCGATCAAATGGGTTACGTCGCCTTCGAAATCAAATTCGTGCGCAAGGGCGCGGCCTCGGCGATCGTCTCCGTGCCGCTGTTGCAAACCGTCGCCTTCGCGGCCGCTGATAATGTGGCAGCGGAGTCCGCCGGGGTGCTGTCGCGCAGCGTCGCGCTCGTCAATCAACCTGATTACGTGGTGGCGGCCGCGAGCACTCCGCTCGCGAACGCCGCGGCGATGCTCGACGTGCTGCGGCAGAGTTATCCGACCGATCCGGCGGTGTCCGCCAAAGTCCGAGACGATGTTGTGAGGCTACTCGGGCAGATCGACGACGCGTTTGCCTCGGGGGCTGCGTCCGATGTGGCAGCCGCGGCGTCTAACTATGTCGGCACCGTCCGCGCGCTCGCCGATGCGATGCCGGCGGCGAGCGCAGTGCGGGCAATGTCCGATATGGTGGAGTCCTTCACCGTCGCGCCGCCTACGAACTATTTGTCGGCGTCGCAAGCCGCGGCCGCCGCCAACGAAGCGGCGGCAAGCCGTATGGTCCGCCTCGCTGCGCTCACGGCCTATGCCGAGGCGGTGCTCCGCACCGTCTTTGTTGCACGGCCCGATGGGGTGACGGCGCGCGGTGAGGTGGCGGAGCGGTTCGAGTCCGAACTACTCGAAACCTACGGCGCGGCCGATGCCGCGCTTTACGTGGCAATCGAACGGCTTCGCGGCAGTGTGATCGAGTGGCTATCGCAAACTATCGCCAACCTCGCATCCGTCGTCACGGTCGAAAGCGTCAATATCCGCCCGTCGCTCGCCTTGGCTTGGATACTTTACGCCGATGCCAGCCGCGCGCCCGAGTTGGTCGCGCGCAATCGTGTCCGACATCCATCGTTCATGCCGCGCGAAATCGAGGCGCTATCGAGGTAATCCCGCATGGATATTTCGACGCTGTTCGCGCTCGGCTATGGCAGCGGCGGACAAAGCCCGACCGTTACCGTCGAGGCCGGCGGTCGGCTTTGGACGGCCTGGCGCCGCGTGACGGTGCGGGCCGCATTCACTGAGGCGGCGCGCTCGTTTCAAATCGAAGCTGCGGCCGAGCCTGGCGGTAGCGCCACGGCTTGGACCTTCAAGGCCGGGACCGAAGTCGCGATCTATTTCGATGAGGAACTAGTCTGCCGCGGTTATGTCGACCGATATCAACCGCGGATCAGCGAACATAACACCGCCGAGGTGACGATCTCGGGCCGCTCCAAGTCGCAAGACTTCATCGATAGTTCGGCGGTGCACGATACCGGCCAGTTCAAGAACAAGACACCTCAAGAGATCGCCGCCGAGCTTGACAAGTTCGGTGTCGGCGTCTCGACCGACGAGCAACTTGATAAGGTGCCGGTTTATCGCATTACGCCGGGTGAAACGGCGTTCCGGTGCCTTGAAAAGTTATGCCGCGAGCAAGGTGTTTTCCCGGTCGGCGAGGCCGACGGCTCGATCCTGATTACCAAAGCCGGCAAGTTCACACATGCCGGCGGGATCATCGAAGGCGACAACATGAAGGCCGGCGACGCCGATCACAATGCGAGCGGCCGCCATTCCGACGTGATCGTGCGCGGTCAACGGCCCTACGGCCACGGCGAGGATGCGTTGCAAATCGAGGGTATGGCGCGCGACGCCGAGGTGGGCCGGTATCGGCCGGTGATCGTCATTCACGACGGCGACACGGACAAGAAGCGGGCCAAGAAGCGGGCCGCGACGCGGCGTGATCGCGAGGCCGGAAACGCGCTCAAGGCGAACGCGACGGTGCAGGGCTTCAAAGACAAGGGCGGCAAGGTCTGGAAACCTGGCGCGCTGGTGTTTCTCGGCAGTCCGTTTCTCGACGTGCAGCAAAACATGGCGATCGAGACGGCGGTGTATTCGCAGGATCGCAAAGACGGATCGTTGAGCGTGCTTTCGCTCGTCGATCCACGCGCGCTCGGCGGCAAGGCCAGCAAGGGCGGGAGTGCCGGGGCGGCGTGGTCAAGTGACGCCGGCAGCGAGGATTAGTTGAGTCATGTGGATTTGGTTTCCGGAGGGGCAAGAGGGCCTAATAGGCTCGCTGCGCCGCGCGACCGTTCAACGCGTCGACGACTCGGGCACGCAACAAATCCTCAAACAGATGACCGGCCTCAAGTCGGAGTCCTTTGAGGACGTCTATCGGCCGCAGATGCACGGCCTCTCGTCGCATCCGCCGAAGGGTTCGGAGGGCGTGTTTCTCGCGCTCGGCGGCCGATCGGATCGGTTGCTCGCGCTGGGTTTCGAGCACAAGGACTGCCGGCCTCGCGACCTGCCCGAGGGGAATGCGACGCTGTACGACGACAAGGGCAACGTGATCTGGGCTCGTGGCGACAAGGGTGTTTCGATCAACGCGAAGGCCGGCACGGTCGACGTTCTGTCGCAAAAGGACAAGGTCACGGTCAAGCCGGCGGATGGCAAATTCGTGTTCCTCGGCGGTGACGGCACTGACGGCACTTACGGATTTGTCGAAACCGACGCGGGTACATCGATCAACGTCAAGGCGAGGGTTGGTTGATGGCCGAGGTAGTTATCCGCAAAGCGGAGGGTTGCGCCGAGGAGTCGAACGTCGTTTGGGATTCGGTGTGGGTGCCGGAGCGAGGCGTTGCCGATTGGGCGATGGCGGATGCCGACGAGACGGCTAATCGCGGTGGCCTCCGGGCAAAGCAAGCGATCGCCACCGCGGTTGTCTTGTGCCTCTTTACCGACAAGCGAGTCGATCCGGATCACCCGCTCGCCTACCTAGCCGACGGCGATGTCGGCGGCTACTTCGGCGATAGCGTCGACGTCCGCGAGGATTTGTACGAGGGCGCGCTCGGTTCGCATTTGTGGTTGTTGCGCCGCGCGCCGCTCACGATCCGAGGCATTCCGGCGACGCGATGGGCCGAGCAATTCGCCGCCGAAGCGCTGGCACCGCTGCAGGCGCAGGGCGCGGTCGTTCGGATCGATGTCGCGGCGACACAATCCGAAATGCGGAATCAGCTCTTTCTCGACGTTCGCCTGTACGGGCGCGACGGCGAGAACGTGCACGATCGCAAATATGATGTTCTGTGGAATCAGGTGGCGCTCTAATGTTCGAGATCCCGACACTCAAAGAATTGGCAGAGCGGGCGCGGCAGGCGTTCCGGGTCAACCTGCCCGGATCGGACGCCTATCTTTGGCCGAACAATATCAATCCGACGGCGAAGGTGTTTGCTGGCCTCACTCACGAGGTATTCGGATTCGCCGACTACATCCAGCGGCAGAAATTCGCACTCACTGCGGACCTTGAAAACCTCATTCTGCATGGCGAGGAAGTAGGGTTGACGCTGCGGCCCGCGGCGCCGTGGCGCGGCTTTGCGACCGTCAACGCGGCGGCGGCGATCTCTTTCGATGTCGGCGCGGTGCTGCAAAGGTCGGACGGCGTCGATTATATCGCCACCGCCGGCGGCAGCATCGCCGTTCCGGGCGTTTTTGATATCGAGGTGGTTGCGTCGGTTGACGGCTCGGCTGCAGCGCCGATCGCCGGGACGCCGCTCGATATCATCAGCGGTGCGACTGGCGACGTAATCGGCGCCACTGCGCAGATTTCCGACGCCGCGCCGCTTGCCGCTGGTGTCGATGTCGAGGATGTCGAGACATTCCGCGCGCGCATTCTGTTTCGCAAGCGCAATCCCCCGCATGGCGGCACGGCGGCCGATTATGTCGCCTGGTGCGGTGAGGTGCCGGGCGTGTCGTTCTATCAGGATCGGCCGACGGTGTTCGTCGAGCGGCTTTGGAGCGGTGCCGGCACCGTGCGGCTGTTTCCGCTGATGTTCGATCTTTATGACGACGGCATTCCGCGCGCGGCCGATGTGCAGCGCGTTGCCGATCATATCGACATGGTGCGACCGGCCGGCGCCAAGGTCGCCGTTGCGGCGGCTACGGCGGTTCCGGTCGATGTCGTGATCGCCGGGCTTTCGCCGGGCACGTCGGCGGTGCGTGAGGCGATCAAATCGGAATTGCGCGGCACGTTTCGCCGGCTCGCCCGCGTGGCTGGTATCGATCAGGCCGACTCGCGTTTGCCTTATCTCGCTGCGCCGTTCTCTTTCTCGCGCTCATGGATTTGGCAGGCAGTCGCCAACGCCAGCGGCGAGGAACGGCATATCATCCAGTCGCCGACCGCCGATATCACGCTCACTCCGGGACAATTCCCGACGCTCGGCGACGTGTCGTTCGTGTAGCAATCGGCGAGGGCTTTACTGATGGCGAGTTGTGAAAACGCGCGCCCGGCGCCGCTGCGCTGTCCGACGCGTGACGAGGTGTTGTCGTCGGTGCTCGGCCTGTTGCCGCGTGGCCGGGCGTGGCAATCCGACGAGGGCGGCCCGGTCAAGGGGTTTAGCGGCGCATTCAGCCCGGCGGCGTTCGATAACGATGCGTTCGCGACGCGCAGCCGCAAGGGCAGTGTGCTGTGGAATTTCTGGTCGGCGATCGCTGAGGTGCTGACGTTCACAAATCGCCGGCTATGCGATCTGCGGCTCGAGTTTTGGTGTGCGACACAAACCGAGACGCGGGATCTGTGGATGGCTGAATATGGCCTCCCCGATGACTGCGATCCCTTTCCCGATCTGTGTACGAAGGTGGCGGCCATCGGCGGCACGCGCTGCGAATACTACGCGCAGATTGCGGCCCGCGCCGGCTGGTCGATTAGCTGTGTCGAGTTCGCCGACGAATGCGGCGCGCGGGCCGGCTGCGCCAAGGCGGGGCGCGCCAAGCCCGGCAACCGCCGCGCCGGCGGCCTTGTGATCATGGTCGATCTCGGCGCCAGCGCCGCGTTTTCGAAGACGTACAACGCCAAACCGCGCGCCGGCCGAATGAAGGCCGGGCAGCGCCTCGGCTGCGGGCCGGACTTGGCGCCGCTGCAATGTCTGTTGTCCCGCGTGATCCACGCGGAAATCAAAACCGCCTATGGGGTGACAAATGGTTGATATTCTCGGACCGGCCGACGCGATCGGTGCGGTGACGACACGCCCGGCCGATCTGCGCGTGTTCGGCGCCGATGATACGTGGATCGCGGACTGCTCGTCGGCAACGTCGGAGGACGGCACCGATTTGACGGCGGCGTTCTTCAACGGACTCCTTGCCAATATGCGCTCGGTGTGGCGCGGCAACGGCAGCCAGCTTGACGGCATCACGCCGGTGATCGCCGACACCGGCTCGCCCGACACCGGCATGCTGCGCGCCATTCAACACCTGATGCAGCGCGGCTTGACTAACTACGCGGCCGATATCGGCGCGCAAAATGCGGTGGTCGTCACTGTTGCGCCGGCGCCAGTCGAGCTGCGCGCGGGCCTGCAACTTCGCGTCAAGCTGGCCTATGATATCACCGGCCCCTCGACGATCACAGTGAACGGCTTTCCGGTGAAAAGTCTCACCCGCGCCGACGGCAGCCCGACGGTGAACGGTGACGCCTTCAAGGGGCAGATCGCCGTCGTCGAGTTTGACGGCACCGCGTTTCAGATTGTCGGCACCGGCGGCCGCGTGCTCAGTGCGCCGCGTACGTACTACGTCAGCGCGGTGAGCGGCAACGACGCAAATCCGGGCTCACTCACGGCGCCGTTTCGCACCATTCAACGCGGCGTCAACGAAGTCGGTCGGTTGCAGCTCAACGGCTACACTGGAACGGTGCTTGTCGCGGATGGCACGTATCCCGAAAGCGTGAACCTTCCTTCGGTGTCGCAGAACGGCGCTGCGGTGCTGATCGGCAACGAAACGAGTTTTTCGAATTGCTTCATCAACTCGCCGGCCGGATCGGCGATCATCGCGGCGTCGCCCGGCGCGAATTGGACCGTTGGCGGCTTCAAGCTCATTGGCCGTGCCGCGCCGGGTGATGCGGGTAACGCGCTGTGGGTGCCGGCCTCCGGCCGCTCGATCGGTTACCGGAATATCGAGTTTGGTTACTGTCCTGGCGTGCATATCAATTCCACCGGGGGCGAGGTGGTGAAACTTGGCCCTATCGCGATTTCGGGCTCCTCGGGTGCGCACGTCTTTGCAAATGGTGGCTCGATGGGGTCTGGCGTTGCCTACGGCGTGACACTGATCGGCTCGATCAATTTCACGTCTGGTTTCGTGGTCGCCATCAACGGCGGACGAACCTCATACATCTACACGCTGGTTTCTGGCGCCGCTACCGGGCCGCGCTATCTGGCGGCGATGAATGGCGTGATTTCCGTTCTTGGCGCCGGTGAGAGTTACTATCCGGGCGATACTGCCGGATCAAAGAACACGGGTGGTCAATATGCGTAATTTCGATCCCTTCGATTGGTATTGGCTTGCCACCGACGGCCGGGTGTTTTCGAGCAAGCGGCAGGCGACCGTCGCCGGCGACGACGCCGACTATAAGGCGTTTAGTGCGACCACGGCGCCGACGCCGTGGCCGCGCGACGCCGCCGCGGTGCAGACGAGTGCGGCCTTGCAAGAGGTGCTTGCGCCTTACGGGCTGTTCGTCGATCTGGCGAGCTACGCCGCTGCCCGGCGTTACACCAAAGAGATCGGTGGCATCGTCGTCTCGGGCATGTCGATCGACACCTCGCGCGAAAGTCAGTCGATGATTGCCAATGCCTACAGCTACGTGCAGGCGAGCAACGCCGAGTCGGTGCGCTTCAAGGCCGCTTCGGGTTGGGTGACGATGTCGGCAGATCAGATCAAGGCGATCGCGCTCGCCGTCGGGGCGCATGTGCAAGCAGCGTTCAAGATCGAAAGCGATCTCGCCGACGGCATCGCAGCGTTTCCGCCGACCATCACGTCGCGCGAGCAGATCGACGCCGCGTTCGCCTAAGTCCGCGCAGTTCACAAGCATCGTCGCCGCTGTTGTGGCCGCCCGCAATGGGCGGCCTTTTTGTTTCTAGGGGCTTAGTTCAATGATCAGGCACAAAAAGCGGTTGGACGTTGCCGACGCCGGCTCCAATCCGAACGAGGTGTATCCGTCGAATTGGAATGACGATCACGCCGTTGACGGGGTACTCGGTGTCTTGCTCGACATCGGCATCGCGCCGGAGTCGTTCCCGTACATCACGGCCGACGGCCAAGGTGCGTTGGCGTCGATCAGCGCGCCGGCGCGCGCCGTGCTGGCGGGTGGCACCTATGAGGTGATGCGGACGGTGCTCGGCGCAGCGAGTGCCGACAATGCACTGCTGACAGGTGCGCCGCGTGCGCCGACGGCGGCGCTCGGCACCAACACCGACCAGATCGCCACGATGGCGGCGCTCAAGGCGATGCGCGACGATCTCGTGGCGGCGGCGCCTGGTGCGCTGGATACGCTCAATGAATTGGCGGCGGCGCTTGGTAATGATCCGAACTATGCAGCGACGATCTCGGCCGCGCTCGGCAATCGCCTGCGCGTCGACGCGGTGCAATCGCTATCGAGCGGCCAAAAGGCGTTTGCGGTCGGCAATCTCGGGCTTGCTGCCGTCGCCGTCACCGGCAACTATGCCGATCTCGCCGGGCGG
The DNA here is from genome assembly GCF_000333455.1 of Rhodopseudomonas sp. B29. Lineage (GTDB taxonomy): Bacteria > Pseudomonadota > Alphaproteobacteria > Rhizobiales > Xanthobacteraceae > Rhodopseudomonas. The sequence goes on along the minus strand of NZ_BADD01000554.1, from coordinate 906 downwards.
CCGACGTTCGGCACCGCCGCCGGCAACGCCCTGCAGTTGGATGGTTCGGGGCGCCTTCCTGCGGTCGACGGCTCGCAACTCACCAATCTGCCGGCGCAATCCGGCGCCGTGCTCTACAACGCGGCTCAGTCGCTCTCGCCGGCGCAGCGGCTTCAAGCCTACACCAACGCAGGCTTGCCGTTTCAGTGCGGCAAGCTGACGTATGTCAGTTCGTCGGCGCTCAAGTTCGCGCCGCGCAATGGCGATCTGATCAAGATCAACGGCGCCGTCTATCGTATCCCTGCGGCCGGCATCGCCGGGCTTGGCAACACCGCAGCGTTCGTCAACGGCGTCGGGGCGTCGATCCTGGCGGCGTCGACGGTCTATCGCGTCTATGCGTTCGTCAACGCGGGAGTCATCACCGCCGATTTCCGCACCGGCGCGCACGCCACCAGCGCGACCGCAGGAAACGAGGGCGTCGAAATCCTGTCGGGCGATGACAGCCGCACGTTGATCGGCATGGTGTTGACCGATGGCACCGGCAACTTCTCCAATTTCGCGACGCTGTCGTGGTTCAACCGGGGAGGCAAAACAGCGCTTATCACCGGGAGCTCGACGGGCACTTCGGCGTCGATGAGCTTCATCGCGTGGGGCGAGGACTCGGTGTCGATCCACTTGCAAGGTTGGATCGATAATTCGTCCGGCGCTTACAACGGTTCGGGCATCTTGGTGGATGGCGCGTCGCCGACAAGTTGGGGCAACGCGACCGGTGACACTGTGGCCGCGGGCGTTTCCCGACTGAATGCGTCGCTCTCCGGCGCTATCGAACTAAGCGAAGGATTGCACACCGCCGGGGCGAGCGTGTTTACCGGCGGCGGCACCGCAACGCTGCACTACACGCTTCAAGTCAACGTGCGCGGCTAGAGC
>NZ_BADD01000555.1 GCF_000333455.1 Rhodopseudomonas sp. B29 | reverse complement strand
CTTGCTCGCCGCTCCGCCCCGAGTGGCTGGCGTGGGAGAATGTCGCCGGAGTCCTTTCAAGCGACGACGGACGAGCTTTTGCAAGTCTTTTGGGACTGCTCACCGGGCGGCGAATCATCGTCCCCGCCGGCGGCTGGCGATCTGCGGGCGTTGTCGAGGGCATCGCGCGCGCATACGGCGTCGCATGGCGCGTGCTTGACGCTCAGTATGTGCGAGTGGACGGATACGGCCGCGCTGTCCCTCAACGACGACGGCGTGTGTTCGTTGTCGGATATCTTGGCGACTGGCGACGTGCCGCCGCGGTACTATTTGAGCGCGAAGGCTTGCAGGGGAATCCTGCGCCGCGCCGAGAGGCGGGGCAAGGCGTTGCCGGAACGATTAGCGCAAGCCTTGCGCGCTGTAGCGCAGGTGACGCCGACCGAGGCGGACTGATTCCTGTTGTCGCCAATCCGCTCACCGCGCGGATGCACAAGGGCGTCAACACCACGATGGATGAGGGGCAAACGATGCTTATTCAGCCGTGCGCATTCGACGCGCGGCAGAGCGACGTTGTTACTTACGGCAACCTTTCGGGGCCGCTCGACACGGATGGCGGATCGGTTGCCGTGTTTGTGTCCGCGCGCGTGCGCCGGTTGATGCCGCTCGAATGCGAACGGTTGCAAGGCTTTCCCGACGGCTACACGGCGATTCCATTCCGCGGCAAGCCGGCGGCCGATGGTCCGCGGTACAAGGCGCTCGGCAACAGCATGCCTGTCAACGCGATGCGATGGCTAGGCCGGCGCATCGACATGGTGAGGGCGATTCCATGATCTCGCCTGATCAACTACTCGACTTGAAGGTGCGCAATCCGGTCAACACCGTTGCCGGGCAGTGGGTCAAGCTGCGGTCTGCGGGCCGGCGCGGATGGGTCGGCCCGTGTCCGTTGTGCTCGCCCGATCCGCAGTCGCGCAGCGCTACGCGCTTTGAGTGCACGGCGGACAAATGGGTCTGCGCTGTCTGCGAAGATGGCGGCGACGTGGTCAAGCTGATGCGCAAGCGCGAGGGCGTCACCTTTCCCGACGCGGTCGATCGCCTCGGCGGCGCGCGCGAGGAAGCGCCGACGCCAGAGATCGCCAAGCGCCGCGGCCGGGCCGATTGCCGGGCCGCGGATGCGCCTGGTGATCGGCCGGCGCGCTACCCTGACAACTACACGACGGCCGCGCTGCGCGACGCCTACGAGGCCGGCTGGCGCGCGCAGCGGCGCGCCGATGCTTATGAGGTGTTCGCGCGCGAGCGCGAGCGGAAGCGGTTGTTTACGTTTTGGGAAGCTGCGCGGGCCGGCGATCACGTGGCCTATTTGCGCCGGCGCGGCGTCGATATCCCGCCGGGCGCCAAGCTGCGGACGCATCCGGACATGCCGTATTTCGCCGACGGCAAAGAGAATGAACCGCTGCGCGTGTGCAGCGGTCCGGCGATGCTGGCGCCGATCCTGATGCCGGCGCCGGATCGCGACGTGTTCGCAGGGCTGCATATCACTTGGCTCGATCCGGAAGGACCGAAGGGCAAGCGGGTGATCATCCACCCGCACACCGGCGAGGTGATGCCGTCGAAAAAGGTGAGGGGCAGCAAACGAGGCGGATACATCCCGCTCGGCGGCGTGTGCGATCCGTTCGACGATCGGGCGCCGTGGCGCCGGCTGATCGCCGGCGAGGGGATCGAGACGGTGCTAGCCGTTTACACGGCGCTGTCGTTCTCCGCGCGGGATCTGCGCGGCACGCTTTTTCGATCGAGCGCGGACCTTGGCAACCTCGCCGGCCGTTCGCTCGAAACGGTTGCGCATCCGACACTCAAGACGCCTGGCGGCCGCGCGCAGCGCGTGCCGGGGCCGACGCCTGATCTCGGCGAACCGGCAATGCCGGTGCCGGACACAATCGACGAGCTGGTGCTGCTCGGCGACGGTGACAGTGAACCATTCATGACGCGCCACGCGCTCGCCCGCGCTGCGGCTCGCAATGCCCGTGAGGGACGTACCGTCCGCCAGCGGTTCGCGCCGGCGGGCGTGGATTTCGACGACATGATGCCGAGTCGGGACTAACAGCAATGAACAGCTTTGACGATGACAACATTCCGCCCCACGAGCGCGTGGCGCGTATCATCGAGTCCGACGACGACGCTACCGATCCGTTTCCGGCCGCCCCGCACCCCGCGGAAGGGGGCTCCCCCTACGGGGGGCAAGGCGAGGATGAGGTGATCCCGGCCGATGATGAGCGGCCGGCGGATGCTGCGGAGATCGCGCGCGACGTGCTGATTGCCTGCGCGCACGAACCGCAGAATGACGTCGGCAACGGTCAACGGCTGTTGCGCCATTTCGGCGCCGATCTGCTCAACGTCCGCAACGTCGGCTGGCACGCTTGGGCCGGAGCCTATTGGGAGCGGGAAGGCGGCGGCGAGATCGCGATGCGGCTGGCGCACAAAACGGCGGCGCGCATCGTGCTTGAAGCCGACGTGATGGCGGCGACTCCGAACGAACAGCGCGCAATCGATGCGGCGAGCCAAGCGCGCGACGCGCTGGCGGCGATCGAAAGCGCCAAGGGCAGCGATGCCCGCAAGGATTCGCGATGGCAAATGCTGTCACGGATCGTCGAGGCCGGCGACGCCGCGGCGGATGCACTCAAGGCGCGCCAGATCGCCCGGCGCAAATACTCGGTATCAAGCGGCAACTCTGGAAAGGTCAAAGGCATGCTCGATTCAGCGCAGCCCTATAAGACGGTGACAATCGACGATCTCGACGCCGATCCGCTGGCGTTCAACGTCCAGAATGGAACGCTGCGGTTCGTCTGCAGCGACGTTCCTGATCCCGACGCGTCGGACCATTCCGACAAGACGATCAAGCAATGGCGCGTCGAGCTGACACCGCACCGGCGCGAGGATGGGGTGACTAAGGTCGCGCCGGTCGAGTACATCGAAGGCGCCGGTGCACCGCATTTCGAGGCGGCGGTGAAACGCTTCCTGCCGATCGAGCCGGTGCGCGACTTCGTGCAGCGTTATCATGGCTACGCCTTGACCGGCCTCACGGGCGAACAGTGCTTCGTATTCAGCTACGGTACCGGCGCGAACTGGAAATCGACGTTCGTCGAGATCATCGCGCGGATCATGGGGCCTTACTGCGCAACTATCAACTTTGAGTCGCTGTCGGGTGATCAGCAGCGATCCGGCTCGGGGCCGTCACCGGACCTCGCCCGGCTGCCCGGCGCCCGCCTGGTGCGGGCGTCCGAACCGGAAAGGGGTGTGCAGTTCAAAGAGGCGCTGATTAAGTCGCTCACGGGCGGCGAGCCGATGCTCGTGCGGTCGCTCAACAAAGAGTTTTTCGAGTTTCGGCCGACCTTCAAGCTCGTTCTGTCGGGCAATCACAAGCCAGAGGTGAGCGGCGTCGATCATGGCATTTGGCGGCGCATCAAGTTCGTGCCGTGGCCGGTGACGATCGCCGATCACGAGCGGCGGCCGATGGATGAGGTGATGGGCGAGATTTGGCCCGAGCGGTCCGGCGTCCTGAATTGGCTTATCGCCGGCGCGCTCGATTACTTGAATAGCGGGCTGCGGACACCGCCCGAGGTGATGGAAGCGACGGCGGAATACCGGGACGAAATGGACCCGGTGGGAACGTTCATTGGTAGCTGCGTCGAAAGCGTTCCGTCACTGGCCGACGGCACACCGGCGGCGAGCGTGTCGGCTCGCGAAATGTACGATGCTTTTGCGTCCTGGGCGATCGCGAACGCGGTGCGGCCTTGGAAGGAAAAGAGCTTCGGCACGGCGATGTCGCAAAAGGGTTTCGCCAAAAGCCGCGCCAAGGCCGGCGTTCGGTACGATCACGTGCGGCTCAAGGATGTTCCCGCCGCCGCTCGCCGGCGATCAGATGATCCGCCGCACCCCGCCGACGACGACGTTCCGGTGTAGGGATGTAGGGTCGGTGTAGGGTTAGTTAGCAACCCTACACCGCAATTTCGTTCGCAGGATCAAAACGATGCGGGGTGCTGGTGTAGGGATGTAGGGTTGAGGGCGAATTTTTCCCTTCCCTTTTAATTCGGGGTGCGGGGCGGCGAAAGCGGACTCTCTCATATGCGTATAGCCTCAACCCTACATCCCTACACCCGCCTTTTCTAACTCACTGTAAATAAGCAAAAAAACCCGGTGTAGGATTACTTAGCAACCCTACACCAACCCTACATCCCTACACCAACACAAGTTCCATCAGCAGGGGGCAGCCTTGAAGCCGAAAAAGTCGATCGATATCGAAAAACTGGTGCAATGGGCGATGCGCGAGGAATTGCCCAAGGGCCGCGCTGTCTCGGCGTCGCCTTGGGATTTGCTGATGCAACACTGCGCGCTCGGCGTGCGGGTTGATACCAGCTTTCAGCCGGGCGAGGGCCTCGGCTTTGTCGGCGGCGATCCGCACCCGGACGCGCTGATCGTCGCCGCCGCAGTGCGCGCGCTCGACACCGAAGCGCGGTTCGCGAGCTACGCCGACGCCGAAGTGTTGTTCGGTGAGTTTCTGCCGATCGCTGGTGATGCGGTCGCCGCGATCACTGTTGCGACGTTCGATCCGCGCGGCGTGGTGATTAGTTCGGCCGTGATGGGCTCGCGCCCCAAATGGAAATTCGAGCTGCCGGCGCCGCGCCAGCGCTTCTATGAAATGCCGAATGCGCGCGGCGAGGTGCGGCGCCATCCGATTGTGCTCGGCACCGATGCGGCGGGTGATGTCGTGATGCTCAAGAAGAACCGCGGCCGCGCGTGGCAGCGCGAGGGCGATTACTCGCTTGCGATGTCACCGCGCTCGCCGATCGAATGGCACGATCCCGTACCGCTCAAGGTCGCCGATGCGCGCGCCGAATATGTCGCGTGGCACCGGGCTATGATCACGCTCGCGCACAATCTGCACGGCGCGCTTGCTGATTACCAGCCGACACCGCCGGCGGCGCCGGCGCTGCCGTGGTTGACGGGCGAGCCGGCGTCGCGCGTGATCTGCGGCGCGGCGCTGGCACGTTTCGCGAGCGAAGGTCGACCGCTCGCGCCCAAGCGGCCAGCCGGCGAACGGCCGACCGAGTCGCCGATCAAGGCCGAAAGCGTCGCATCCTACAATCGGGCGAGCCGCACGAAAATTAAGAAAACCGCTGCGGCAGTGGCTTAAGTCGCGACCTGCGTATAGGGCTCCTTGACCGGAACGCCGCGCTTGACATACACCGGGAGCGTTCCAAAAGACGGGAAGCAAAGGCCGCCGCGATCCGGCGGCCTTGTCGTTTCAAATACCGACTACTCCGATCAAGGGAATCGAACCAAATGCGTAAGCTGTAGCAGCCTCGCCATTCGGTAACGTGTGATGCGTAACGCGCCTCGATCTTTCGGCGCGATGACATAGCAACCCCAGCCATAGCGGCCCTGTTGCATCCTACTGACGACGCAACGCGATTAGTACGCCTCTCCTGGCGGCAAGAGTATCGGCGCCCAAGCCGGTTGAGCTGCAGGCCGACGCAATGCAATCGCAATCTGAAAGCCTGACGGCCGCCCTATCGCACGGGCGTTAATCTCGGCGCGGACGGCCAACTGAGAACGGCCCGACTAGCTCGGCGGCGATACGGCCGGGCAACCATTCTCAATCGAGGCGATGCGATGACGCAAGGTATCAAGCCCGGCGACTACGTCGACGTGCGCGCGGTCGCCGTCGGCCTCGATGGCGCGGGTAAGCTGATCGTTCGCGTGCCTGGCGCGTATGCCGTCGCGCAGATGGCAATCGCCGATCACGTGGTGCTCGACGTGACGCCGCGCGAGCCGGCGGCGATCGCCGCCGACGTGGTGTGTTGCACCTATGACAATATCGCGCCGCTGCGGCGGGGCTAACCAAACAATCTGTTTCGGCGCGCGCGGACATCCGGCACGCAAACAAACGTCAACAGCGGATTCGATCCCGCGACGACGCCGAACAGGGCAGCGCGATGTCGCTACGGCAGGCGCTGCCCGGCTCTTTCCAACTAGTGAGGTGTTCCATGGGTTGCCGCTGCAATGAGCGCAAATCTGCGATCGTGCGCGGCGTATCCGCCGCCGCGCGTGGTGATGTCATGACGGCCGCCAAATCGGCCGGCTTCGTCGCGCGCACCCTGTCGGAAGATGCGCGCTCGGGCGCACTACGTGCGGCGGCGCGTAACAAGCTCGCGCAGTTGCGCGGCCAGATCAGGCGGTAGCGCATGGCGCTCACCACGCTCGAAATCAACGCCTCACAAGTCGAGCACCTTGCCGAGCTGTTCAAGCTCGCCGAACAGCGTGCGCCGGCGGCGATCGCTCGCGCGGTGCGCCGTACCGGCGACATGACGAAAACCCGGATGGTCCGTTCGCTCACAAAGCAAACGGGCCTTAAGCGCGACGTGATCGTGCGGGCGATAAAGCCTCGCCCGGCGGGCCTCACCTATTCGCTGATGTCGCGCGGCGGCAACGTTCACTTGAAGTATTTCAAGGCGCGCGAAACCCGCAAGGGCGTGTCGGCTGCGCCGTGGAATCATCGGCGCGTGTTCGCCGGCACGTTCATTAAGGGCGGCCGCTTTCCAAAGCGCGTCGGCCTCAACCTCGGCGGCCAAACCTACGCCCGCACCGGCAAGGGGCGCACGCCGATCGTAAGCCAGCGCTCGGGCTTGTTCATTCCGCGCGAAATGGTCTCCGGCAATACCGCGGCAGAGTTCCTAACGGCCGTGCGCACCATTTTGCCGGTTCGGCTGCAGCATGAAATCGGCGCGATCCTTGGCGGTCATGCGTGAGGTTGTGATGGTGAGGCGAGCCAGAGGCGAGCGCGTGCTAGCCGTGTTGATTGTGCTGGCGTGCATCGCCGGCTCGGCCCTGATCGCGGACGCTGCGGCGCTGATCCTGTACGTCGCAGGCGCCGGCGGGCCGTGCATCCTGACCGTCAAGGCGGCGGCTGCCGCGGCCGGCGGCATGCTCGGGCGGGCGGTGACGGTTCCGCGGGGCGGCTAGGCGGCGGGTCCTTTCCGGCGGGGGCACCCCTACGGCACAAGCGCGCCCCGAAACGTCGCCAGCGGCAAAACTGAAATCTTGGGTTGACACGGTTGACGGGTTGACACCGAACTAATCAGGGGCGGGGGCAGATGATTGACGAGCCGCGCCTTGATCTCGACGCCGGGCTTTGGCTGTCGATCTCGGACATTGCCCGCCAGAAAGGCAAGTCAAGGCAGGCGATCGCGAAGCGTGTCGCCGGGCTCGTTGAGGCCGGGCTCGTTGATACCAAGCCGGGCGGCGATGGTACTAAGCTCGTGAACCTCGCGCAGTTCGATCGCGCGATCGGCGACACCGGCGACGCTGTGAAAGAAGGCGCAGCGCAGTCGCGCGCCGAGGCTGACATTGCGCCGGCTGGCGATGGCTCGCCGGCGCTTCGCGACCATCAAGCACGCGCCGCGCAGTACACCGCGGACCTTAAATTTCTCGATCTCGAGGAAAGGCTCGGGCGCCTGGTGCCGATCGTCGATGTAACCGACGGCGCGAACAGGGCTGCCGAGTTGATCATTCGTGAGATCGACCGTCTTCCGTCGCATGCCGAAACGCTCGCCGCAGCCGTCGGCAAGGATGGGCCGCAAGGTGCGCGCGTCGCGCTCAAGGATATCGCCCGCGACATTCGCACGGTGATCGCCGAGGCGATGGGCGTGCTTGCGGGTAGTGCGGAGCCGCTGACAATCGATCCGGGCGAGGGCGACGGCGCGCCGGACTAATCTGGCGCGGTGCTGCAATGCTTCGGTTTAAGTATTCGGCCGCCGGCGCGATCGGCGCCGCAATGGCCGCGCTGTTCGCGCCGCCGAAAAAGATCAGTCCGGCGCGTTGGACGGCGAAAAACCTGTATGTGCCGGACGGCCCGCGGGCGAACGAGCTTTGGGACCCGACACTTACGCCGTACGTCGTCGAGCCGCTTGATAACACCGGGCCGGACTCGCCCGTCAACAAACAGGTGATCAAGAAAAGCGCTCAAACCGGCTTCACCGTGATGGCGATTGCCGCCGCCGGCGCGTCGATCGTCACCGATCCGGCCGGCGGCATCTTGCTGGTGCAGCCGACCGACGGCGCCCTTGCGGATTTCATCGCCGACAAGCTCAATCCGGCGATCGAGCAAACCGACGCGCTCAAGGCCAAGGTCAAGCCGCAAGTATCACGCTCGGGCGAGGGCTCGACGACTTACCTTAAGCGCTATCCCGGCGGCTCAATGGCGTTGGCGATCGCCAATTCGACCAAGGATTTGCGCTCGAAAACAAAGCGCAAGATCATCAAAGACGAAGCGAGCGACTATCCGCCTGATCTCGACGGGCAGGGTTCTCCGCACGCGATGATCGAGGCGCGTTACGAGTCGTTTCTGGCAACGGGTGATTGGAAAGAAACCAATATCTCGACGCCGACGATCAAGGGCGCCTGCTACATTGACGAACAGTATCACGCCGGCGATCAGCGCCTTTGGCATGTGGACTGCCCGCACTGTGACGAGCCGTTTTCGTTTCGGTTCGGCCCGCAATTCAAGTTCAACGACTCGTTTCCGTATCAGGCGCACTACATCGCGCCGTGTTGCGGGGCGGTGATCGAGGCGCACGAGAAAATCGCGCTGGTGCGGGCGGGCAGTAAGCGCGCCCCGCGCTCCGAATTTCTCGAAAGCCTCGGGCTGCGCAATGGCTTCATTGCGACGGCGCCGGGGCCTGGCAAGTTTCCGAGCTACCACGTCGACGCGATGTCGTCGCCGTTCGTGCCTTGGGACAAGATCGCCGAACGATGGATCGCAGCACAGAGCAATCCGGGGCTGCTCAAGACGTTTTACAACCTCACGCTTGGCGAAGCGTACGAAATGAAGGGCGACGCGCCCGATCACGTGCGGCTGATGGAGCGGCGCGAGGACTTCCCGCGCGGTCGCATCCCGGCGCGCGGGCTGATGGTGACATTCGCGGCCGACGTGCAGATGCGCGGCATCTATGTCGAGGGCGTCGCATGGGCGCCTAACCGCGAGTCGTGGGTGATTTACGCCGACGTGTTGGAGGGCGACACGACGGACGCAAATTCAGGCGCGTTCCTAAAGCTCGCCGAGCTGTATGATCGCGAGTGGCCGGACGCGTTCGGCGGCAAGCGCCGGCACGATGGCTTTATCATCGACTCGGGCTTCCGCTCACACGTCGTCTATCATTTCTGCTCGACGCGCCATAACGCCTATGCGGCGGACGGCCGCGACGGCTGGAATAAGCCGCCGCTCGGTGTGCCGTCGCTGGTGTCTATCGATCTCGACGGCCGCAAGCTCGGCTCGGGCAAAATCTGGCCGGTCGGCACGTGGCCGCTCAAAGGTCACTGGTACGAGGATTTGCGGCGCGAAGGTCGAAAGGCCGGGCACGAGGTTGATCCGCCTGGTTACTGTCATTTCGGCAACTGGCTTGATGAAACGTATTTCAAGCAAGTAACGGCCGAATATCTCGCCGACAAGACGATCAGCGGCCGCCCGTCAAAGCGATGGGTGCCGCGCGGTGCGCAGGAAAACCATTTCCTCGATTGCCGCATCTACAACATGGCGCTCGCCGATCACCTCGGCTTGTCGACCATGACGGAAGATGAGTGGAAAATCCTAGCGCGCGAGCGCGCGCCGGGCATGTCTCAGGGCGATCTATTCGCGCCGCGCACGCTCGCCTTGCAGATCGCATCCGGTATCGCGTCGGCGGCTGCAGTGAGCGACGCGGCGGCCGAACCGCCGGCGGATCAGGACGCGTCACCGCACACAAACGCCAGTGACGACGCGCCGCCGGCGGCACCGCTCGCCGAGCCGATCGAACCTGTTCGCGCAGATCCCGCGCCGGCGTCAAGCGGCTGGCTTGGGCGGGACACCAGCGGATGGCTCGATCGCTAGCTTTGTTTCGTACGCTACAAAAACAAGGAATGTCGCCATGACAACGAAGCCGGTTTTGATCATCGTCGGCGCCGACAAGGGCGGCGTCGGCAAAACCACGATCACGCGCGCGCTGCTCGACTATCTCGACGCGTCGGGGGTCGCAAACCGGGCATTCGACACCGAAAACGAGGTGCCGGGCGGTGTGCTCAAACGGTTCTATCCGGAGCGGACCGAAATCGTCGATCTGCGCGACTCCGACGGCCAGATGCGCGTTTTCGACACCTTGAACGCGCTCACGGTGACGGTGATCGATATCCGCGCCGGCGTGTTGTCGCCGACGCTGCAGCTCTTGACGGATATCGGTTTCCTCGATCCGGACAAGTACGCAATCACCGTTCTGCACGTGCTCGGCAACAACCAAGCGTCGATCGACGAAATCAAGCCGGTTGCCGCGCGGCTCGCCGCCGGCGCCCGGCACGTCGCGGTCGGCAACCGCATCAACGCGACCAAGTTCGCCTTTCCGGCCGACGCGCTCGACGTGCCGATGCTAGGCGCCGCGGCGGCCGAGGCCGTCGACAAGGCGGATATGCCGTTCGCCGCCTTCGCCAAGGAAAACGCCTCGGCGGTGCTGCGCGGCACGGTGCGCACCTGGCTCGATCGGGTGTTCGCGCAGTTCGCCGGCGCCAAGGTGATCTGAGCCGATGGCGTACACGCAAGACGATATCGACGCGCTCAAGGCCGCGATCGCCGCCGGCGCGCTCAAGACGAAATTCGGATCGGGGCCGGACGCGCGCGAGGTGACATACCGTTCGCTCGCCGAAATGCGCTCGATCCTGGCCGACATGCTGGCCGAGGTGTCGCCGGCGGCGACGTTCAATCCGGTTAGCTACGTCGCCCATAGCAGGGATTAGCAATGTCCGCATTTCTCAAGGCGCTGGCCTATGTGGCGCCGACGGCGGCGTTGCGCCGTGCGCACGCGCTCGCCGCGCTCGACGCGAGCCGAGGCTATGACGCGGCTGTCATGGGCCGGCGCGGCAGCTCGTTCAAGGGAACGATGCAGGATAGCGCAAACGGCGAGATCGGCCCCGCGCTTCACAAGATGCGCGAGCGGTCGAGTGACCTTGTCCGCAATACGTGGATCGGCTCGCGCATCGTCGACGTTCTGTCCGCGCACGTGATCGGCACCGGAATCCATGTCGCTTGGCGCGACAAGCGCCTGCAAGACTTGTGGGATGAATGGTGTTTCGTCTGCGATATCGAGGGCGAGCGCGATTTCGGCGGCGTGCAGTTGAGTGGCTTCCGCTCAATGCTGGAACGCGGCGACGCCGGCGTGCGGATGGTCCCGCGCAAGCTCGACGGCGGCCGCACCGTGCCGCTCGCGTTGCAAGTCGTCGAGGGCGACTTGATCGCGACCGAACGGAACGGGATTTGGGACGGAAAAAAGTCACGCCTCGGAGTCGTGCTCGGCGATTGGAACGAGCGCGAGGGTTATTGGCTCTATCCCGAGCATCCCGGCGAAATGATGCTTTCGCCGATTCCGAAATATGTCGGCATGCTGCCGCACTACGTGCCGCGCTCCGATTTCTGTCACCTCTATCGCATCTTGCGCGCCGGGCAGGTGCGCGGCGTGCCGCTGCTCGCGCCGGTGACGATGGCGGTGCGCGACTACGCCGACACGATGGACGCCGTTGTCATCCAAACCCGGATGCAAGCCTGTTACGGCCTGGTGATCAACAGCGCCGATCCAGTTCGCAACATGGCGGACGCGCAAACGCGCAAGGATGACGCCGGCCGCAATATCGAAAGCATGAGTCCCGGCATGGTGTACCGGGCAAAGCTCGGCGAGACGGTCACGCCGTTCTCGCCGTCGGGAAATGCTCAATTCGAGCCGGTCGCGCTGTCGGCGTTAATGGGCATCGCCTCGGGCGGGCTGATTACTTACGATCAGCTCACAGGCGATCTGCGGCAGGGCAACTATTCATCGCTCAAGGCTGGTGATCGCGTCCTTAAGCGGCTCGTCGAGCAAATCCAGTGGCTTACGCTGGTGCCGCAGTTGCTGCATCGTGTGACCGATCGATGGTTGCAAATGGCGATCATGTCCGGCCACGTGCGCGCGCGCAAAACGCCGTATGTGCGGGAATACGTGATGCCGGCGGTGCAGCCGATCGATCCTATCAAGGATTTGAAGGCCGACATTCTGGCGGTGCGATCCGGTCGGATGTCGCCGCAAGAGTTTATCAGCGCATGGGGTCGCGACTGGCGCAAGGTTGTCGAGGAAACGCGCGAGTTCTGGAAAGCCGCCGACGGCGGCGACACGCCGCTTGTGCTCGACATCGATCCGCGGCGCGTCGATCAGCTCGGCAAGTCGCAACTCACCGACGATAGCGAAAACGATCCGGCCGACGATGACGCCGGCTCGGATGGAGCAAAGCAGAATGAAAATGCAGACGCGTAGCGCGGCGCGGCCGCGCTTGACGCCGGATGGCTTCGAGCCTGGCGCGACCGTTGTGCGGGCCGCGACCGATGATCTTGACGCGCGGTTTCGGCCGCAGAGTTACGACAAGGCGACGCGCACGGTTGAGGCGGTGTTTTCCGCCGGCTCGCGCGTTGCGCGCTGGGGTGTGTACGAGGAACTTGCGATCGGTCCCGCCGCCGTCGATCTGACGCGCGTCGCGCTCGGCCAGTGCCGCGCGCTCGACACTCACTCGCAAAGCTCGATCGACGACGTTCGCGGCGTCGTGACGGAAGCGTGGTTCGAGGGCGGCCTTTTGGTCGGCCGCATTCGCTTCGCTGATACCGAGGCCGGCCGGCGCGCCGAGGGCATGGTTGCCCGCGGCGAGATCACCGGCGTTTCGGTCGGCTACCGCGTGACGACGTGGACTCTCGCGTCGCTCGCAAATGAAGTTGAGGTTTGGCGCGCCGACCGATGGGAATTGCTTGAAGTGTCCCTCGTGTCCGTGCCGGCCGATCCGCAGGCGTCGTTTCGCTCGACGCAAGTCAACACGCAACGGGCAGGCGATGCCCAATCACAAGAGGAAGACGACATGCGGCGCAACGCTGCCAATCCGACCGAATCCACCACGCCCGCGGCGAGCGCTGCGGCCACCGTGCCGGCGCCCGAAGCCGTGCGCACCGCCCCGGCGCCCGCTCCCGAGGCTCCCCGCACCGTCGCCGACGTGACGCGCGCCGCCCCCGCCGCCGACGCCGCCGCGCTGATCGCCGCCGAGCGTACCCGCACCGCCGAGATCAGCGACATCGGCACCCGCGCCGGCATGTCGGCCGATCAGGTGCAGGCCGCGTTGCGCGACGGCACCGGCGTCGAGGTGTTCCGCGCCCGTGCGTTCGATCATATGGCTGCGCAGGCCGATCGCACCCGCACCGGCTCGATCACCGTCACGCGCGACGAAACCGACACGCGTCACCGCTTCATTACCGACGCGCTCACCGTCCGCATGGGCGGCGCCGGCGCGCTGCGCGGCGAAGACGGTCAGGCGCGGGCGCTCGACGCCGCGGCGCGCGAATATGTCGGCTATCGCTTCTCCGATGTCGCCGCGACGATCGTCGGCGAACGCCGGATGCCGATCACTGCTGCCGATCGCGAGGATGTCATCCGCCGCGCGATGACCACCACGGGCGATCTGCCGGTGATCTTCGAGAACGTCGTCAACCGCGTTCTGCTCGCCCGCTATCAGCTCGCGACGCCGACCTACCGGCGTATTTCGGTGCAGCGCAATTTCAGCGACTTCCGTCCGCATGAACAGTTGCGCGTCGGCGATTTCCCGACGCTGCAGCCGGTTACGCAGTCGGGCGAAATCAAGTTCGGCAACTTCGGCGATAGCAAGGAAACGGTCGCCGTGGCGCCGTATGCCGTGCAGTTCGCGATCTCGCGCCGCATCCTGATCGACGACAACGTCGGCGCTATCGATCAGATGCTCGGCAGCTACGGCGACACCGTGGCCCGTTTCGAGGAAGCCACGTTCTACGCCATGAAGGCGATCAACAACGGCAATGGTCCGACGCTGAATGACGGCAATGCGGCCGTGTTCAACACTGCCAAGCACGGCAACCTGGCCGCCGCCGGGACGGCGATCGACTCGGACGCGCTCGGTGTCGGCCGCGCTTCGATGCGCAAGCAGACCAATCAGTCCGGCAACCTGCTCAATTTGCAGGCGCGCATTCTCGCCGTCGGCCCGGACAAGGAAACCGAGGCCGATCGCGCCGTTGCGATCATCACGCCGACGACTGAGCAGGCCGTCAACCCGTTCGGCGGCAAGCTCGAAACTGTGGTGATGCCGGTCGCCGGCAATGCCTGGGAGCTGTACGCCGATCCGGCGGTCGCGCCGTGCTTCGTGTGGGGCATGCTCGACGGCTACAACGCGCCGCGCCTGCGGATCGAAAACCCGTTCGGCGTGCAGGGCGTCGGCGTGTCGCTCGAGCACGATTTCGGCTGCGGCGCCGTCGACTACCGCGGCGCCTACCGCAACCCCGGCAACGCTACCGGCTAAGCGGGCCGGTAATTCGCTGATCTGATCGAGGCGCGCGGCTCAAAGCTACGCGCCTTTCGCGTTTCTCATTCCGTGAAAGGAAGTAGTAATGAACGATTACGTTCAACATGGCCGCACGCTCGACGCGGTCGCGCCCGCCGGCGGCGTGGTGGTCGGCACCCCGTACAAGCTCGGCTCGCTGTTCGGCATCGCGCGTGTCTCCGCCAACGCCGGCGAGGTGTTCCCGTACGAGCGCAAAGGCGTGTGGGGCAACCAGCCGAAGGCGGCCGGCGCCGCCTGGACATTCGGTGACGTTCTGTATTGGGACGACACCGCGAAGAACTACACCAAGACGGCCACCAACAACATGCGCGTCGGCTACGCCGCAGCCGCGGCGCTGTCTGGCGATCTGGTCGGCTCGGTGCTGCTCGGCGTCGATACCGTCTAAGGCGGGGCCTTGAACATGGCGTCACCGTTCGCGCGAGCCGTCGCCGCCGCGGCGGTGACGCATGACCGCATCCAAGGCGAATTGTTCACGTTCGCACCGATGAAGTATCAAGGCGATCGCAACGCGCCGCTCATTCCGGACACCGCGCGCGACGTGGTGCAGCATGTGCTTTGCCCGTTCGGCGAAAGCGCGGCGCGTGCGGGCGGCGGCCCGTTTAGTCAGGTCGGCGTGCAAGCCGAGCGCGCCGCGGTCGCGACGGCGCGGCCTTACGTGTCGCTCGATCTGCGGCGCTTGCCGTGGCGCCCGCGCGCAGGCGATGCGCTCACGGCCGAAGATAGCGGCCGCCGGTTTCGCGTGCATGAGGTGTTGCCGTCGACACCGGGATTTGTGCGCCTCTCATTGAACGAGATTTTCGGTCATGCTGGCTCGTGAATTTATGCGCCTTGCGGTGCTTGAAGCGCTGCGGCCATCGGCGCTGCTCGCGGCTGGCGGACCATGGCCAACGCTTGCCGGCGTGTATGTGTCCGACTCGCGCATCGATCCGATCGACGATGTGAATGCCGACGAACGTCGGCCGCTGATCGGTGTCTACACCGAGGGCTCGTCGCTCACCAAGATCGCCCAATCCGGGCCGGTGTTTTACAAAGGCGAGGTTGAGTTAGTCATCGAAACGTCTGTTGTTGCGAACTATCTGGTTAGCGACGGAAACAACGGAGCGCAGACGATCGTCGACTATGCCGACACCGATGCGGCGACCGAAACGACGCTCGGCGTGATCGAGGAACAAATTTACCACGCGCTGCACGTCGGCCCGACGGGTGCGTTGTTCCGGCAAATGGTCAAGCTGCCGTTCGACGAGTGGCAGTCGACGATCAAGCACCGCGGCGGCGAGGAAAGCGTGAGGCTCGCCGCGCGCACGCTGCGGGCAAAAATCCGCGTCAAAGAGTCCTGCTACGATCCGGCGCCCGCGACGACGCCGACCGATTTTGATCGCTTGCCATCGGGGCTCAAGGCGATTGCGGCGCAGCTAACAGAGTCCACTTACTTGCGCGAGCTTGCGCTCGGCATGGCGCGCGCTGCGCCGGCTATGCCGAAGCGTGTTGATCTGAAAACCGTCGGCCTCACCGCCGCCCCGCAACCCGGCGTAAACGGCACCGCGCCGGTGTCGGCCGCCGCTACGAACCTGCAAGAGTAGTCCGCATGTCGAATATGTTCATCAAGCCGGCAACGATCGAGATCGAGGGCAACGCCGTCGTCGCGCTGGTGCGCGATCCGATTTCACTCGCGCCGCTCGCCGAGGCCGGCGAATGGAAACCGGCGTCTCAATTCTGGCTGCGCCGGGTGCGCGACCGCGACGTGATCAAGACTGAGCCGGCGGCTGTTGCCAGCGCCGCACCAGTCGCGTTCACGCCGTGCGACGCCTGCGCGGTCCCTGCCGATTGCATCGCCGCCGCGCGCTGCGTCAAGGCGCCGATCGCTTAGCGCGCGGCTCGCCACTCGCCTTTCATCCGAAACACACACAACGCCGGCGCTGATGCGCGCGGCGATCGAGGAGTCACGTCAACATGGCGTCGGTTGCGTTCAATAACATTCCCGGCAATGTGCTGGTGCCGTTCTGGTACGCCGAAATCAATTCCGGTGGGACGCCGTTTCAGGCCGATCCGCGCGCGCCTCTGATCGGTCAGAAGCTTGCGAGCGGCACCGCCGCCGTCGGCCAAGTGATCGGCCCGATCCAGAACGAGCGCGAGGCGGATGCGTTCTTCGGCGTCGGTTCGATGCTGTCGGCGATGTACCGCATTGCGCAGCGGGCGGCGCCGTTTCAGCCGATTTGGGCGCTGCCCGTCGCCGAGCCGGCCGGCGCCTATGCGGCCGGTTCGATGACCTTCACCGCGCCCGGCGTCACCGGCGCGGCGATCCTGTGGGCACTCGGCCGCCGCATCGTGTTCCAGGTCAACGCGGCCGACGACGCGGCGACCGAGGCGGCCACTGCGGCTGCGGCGATCAACGCGGCAAATCTGCCCTACACCGCCGCCGTCGACGGCACCACGCCGGCGAAGGTCAATATCACGTCGCGGCACAAGGGCGCGATGTTCAACGGGCAGGAAATGACGTTTGCCACCGATGAGGCGAATGTTCTCAATGCCTCGAATGTGGCCGTGGTCGCGCTCACCGGCGGCTCGGGCTCGCCCGATCTGGCGGCGCCGCTGGCGAACCTCGGCGATCAGGAGTTCGATTTCCTCGCCTCGCCGTATTCGGATACGTCGGCGCTCAACGCGGTGCGCGACTTCCTCGACGATCAGTCCGGCCGTTGGTCGCCGTATCAGCAGCTTTATGGTCACTACTTTACTGCGCAGTTCGGCACGCTTTCCGGCCTTGTCACGTTTGGCAATGGCCGCAACGATCGACACGTGACGGTGATCGGCGGCCAGCGCTCGCCGACGCCGGAATGGGAGATCGCCGCATCGGCCGCCGGCATGGCATGCGCGCACCTCGGCACCGCGCCTGAGGTGTCGCGGCCGCTGCAATCGCTGGTGCTGCCGGGTGTGCTCCCGCCGCGTGATCGTTCGTTGTGGTGGGACACCAACGACCGTCAGGCGCTGTACGCCGATGGCATCGCTGCGACCAAGGTGCGCGCCGACGGCCTGGTCACGATTGACCGCATGGTGACGACGTATCAGACGGCCGACTCCGGCGTGCCGGATAGTACGTTCCGCGATGTCGAAACCATGTTCCAACTGATGTACGTCGCGCGCTACTTCCGCACGGCAGTTTCGAACAAGCACGCTCGGCAGGCGCTCGCCGACGATAACCCGTTCAACCTGCCGCAGATCGCGACGCCGAAATCGGTCCGCGATACGCTGGTGCACGCCTATAACGACCTCGTCGCGCTGGGCGTGTGCGAAAACGCCGGGCTGTTCGCGCAATATCTCGTCGTCGAGCGCGATCCGCTCGATGCGAACCGGCTCAATGCTTATCTGCCCGTTGACGTGGTCAACCAGCTGCGGGTGTTCGCCGCCAATATCACTGCGTTCCTGCAGTACGGCACGCCGTCGGGCACTGCGGCCGTCCAGTAAGCCCGTTCAAAGCCGCCGGACGCAGATCCCGCGCGGCGGCTTTCGCTTTTTCTCATTCCAGACATTCAAGGGGTAACACACGATGGCAGAAGGTGATTGCTGCGATAGCTTCGGCGGTCGCATTTCGATCACGGTCGACGGTGACCGCATGACGCCGAGCGATGCCGATATCACGCTCGATCCGTCGAACATCGAGGTTGAAGGCAAGGCCAATCAGGACGGCTCGGCCTGCTACACGTCCAAGCCGAAACTGTACGGCGCCGAGATCAAGTTTCGCAACGGCTGCGGCATCAAGTGGGACGAACGCCTGCGGCGCTGCAAGATCGACGTGACGATTTCCGAGGAAGACAACAGCCGCACCCACATCTTCACCGGCGCGCGCTTCACCGGCAAGCCGACCGTCAATCTCAGCACTGGCGAGGTCGAGGGCGTCAAGATCGAGGGGCCGCAGTATCAGGCGCTGAACAGCTAAGCGGCTGGTAAGCGAAGGCCGGCGGCGGTGTCGCCGGCCCGATGATCTGCCAACGAGGGAATGAAGATGCGAGCGAAGAAATCGGTGCCGCTGAAAAAGCCGTTACCGGCGCGCACGGCATGGTGACGGATGTTGTGTTGCAGGAACCGACGGCGGCGGACTATTTCGCGCTTGGCGCGCCGCAGACGTGGGTCAAGGCTGCCGGCGGCATGTCGCTCGTCGACAACGATGCGTCGATCCGTGCCTATGCCGAGCGGCTGATCGTCGAGCCTGATCCGCTGATCGCCATGCAGCATATGCCCGTTCTCGACGCGATGGCGGTCAAGGACGCGATCTGTGTTTTTTTTTCGGAAGAGACTCCGACACCGTCGCCTTGATCTGTGATTTCCTCGTGCTGATCGAGCGCGTCGTGAGTGCCGATGCGAGCGGTCGCATGGGGTTGTCCCGAGGTTGAGTATTGGGCGGCCCCG
>NZ_BADD01000556.1 GCF_000333455.1 Rhodopseudomonas sp. B29 | reverse complement strand
CCGCATCGCTCGATGCGGTGCAAACGCGCATTGAAAAGCGCACCTGGCCGGACTGGCGCACGGTCGATCCCGACAAGCCGATCGAGCACGTGCGCGCCGATGAAGGTAGCGGGCCGTGATGTTCGATCGCGGCGAGCTGGCTTCGCTGGTGCTGATCGCCGCGGGTGTTGCGGTGTTCGCGCTCTACATCCTGCCGCACGCGCAGATAGCGATCGCGGCGGCCGAAATCATCTTTCACAAGTAGGAGACTGCAATGCGTGGCTGCGATTGCCGGGATGCGCCGGCGACGTGTGACTGCCTCGTTACGCCGGCGGAAACGGCGTTGATGGTGGTCGGTAGTTTTACCGTGTACCTCGCCGGGCCGATTACCGGCCTCACCTATGACGGCGCCGAAGATTGGCGGCAGGCGGCTAAGCTCGACTTGGCCGCGGCGGGGATCAAGGCGTTGTCACCGCTGCGCGCAAAGGACTATCTGCGCAATCTGCCCGGAAGGATCAGCGGTACCGGCGAGGAATATGCACACCTCGGTGTGTTGTCGACGCCGCGCGGCGTGATGACGCGCGATCGGTTCGACGCGACGCGGTGCGATTGCCTGCTCGTGAACTTGCTCGGTGCGGAGCGGGTGTCGATCGGAACGGTGATGGAAATCGCCTTCGCCGACGCCTGCCGCACGCCGATCGTTTGCGCGATGGAGCCAAGCGGAAATCCGCACGAGCACATGATGATTGCGGAAGCGGTCGGTTTTCGCGTTACGTCGCTCACCGAGGCGCTGCATATCGTCAAGGCGATTGCCGACAACGGGCCGGTGCGGCGATGACGGCCGATCGCTCGACGTTCACGGTGCAGCACAAGCGCCGGCGCACACCAGATGCGAACTACGCGAGCAAGCCGGGCGACGCGCGGCGCTCGGGCCGTTCCGTGGCGGCCGCCGGCGCGCCGGTGATCCGGATCGAGTATCGCAACGGAGCTGCGGCGATCGAGGCGCGGCTCGGCGTGATCGTGGTCGGCACCGTGACGCACGATCCGGCAACCGGCGGCTATTTTTGGGCGGTGTTCCTGCCCGATGCGCGCCGCACGCCGACGCCGGCGACGACGGAAGAAAAGGCGCGTGCAGCGCTCGATCATCGCATTAAGCAATGGTGCGAGGCTGCGCGCCTGATCACGGCGAGGCGGCCATGATCGAGCGCGGGCGTTACTTGGCGCTGGTGTTCACCCTGATGTTCTCGGTCGCGCTCACGCTCATTGGAACGGCGCTGCGCGACGCCGCGGCGCGCCGTGATGCGGCCGTGCTCGGCGCGGCGATCACTGCGGCTCAAGTCACGCAATGCGCGAAGGCGGCCCGCGCGCCGGCCGGCGAGGCGAGGCCGTGAGCGACAACCCCGCACCCCGCGCCGAGGGGGCTCCCCGCGCTGGCTGGCTTGCCATCACTGTCGAGCTGGAAAATCAGCGCGACCGCTATGCGCATTGGCGAGATCGCCTTGCGGCCGAAGCTGATGCGGCAAGCGACGCGAGCGATCGTGATCATGGCGGGCGCTGTTCGAACGATCGCGCGCGCCTGGTGGCGATCTATGAAACGATTTTGACGCTGATCGAGCGC
>NZ_BADD01000557.1 GCF_000333455.1 Rhodopseudomonas sp. B29 | reverse complement strand
GCGCCGGCGCGACGCGGTCGGCCTCCGCTTTGAGGGCGGCAAGGTGCGGCGCATCACGATCGCGCTTGATGATCAGCGACGCGAGAATCCGGCCGTTGATCGAGTCCGGCGACGGGGTTTCCCATTGCGTCATGCTGGCGATACGGCGTTCGGTGTTGTGCATGTCTCGCGCGGCGGCCTCATAGGCGCGCACCGGATCGGCGGCGGTCATGGGCGGGCCTCGCCGGCGATGCTGGCGCGAGCGGCCTTGCGCGGGGTGATCAGATCGATGCCGCGCGGTGTGATGGTTGCGCGCAAGATAGGCTCCGCGGCAGGGCCTCGCCGCGGCGTCTTGGTAATGCTGACGAGATTGGGGAAGTAGTGCGCCACCACGCGCAAATTGCTGGCGACGGTGTGGTTGAAAACGTCCGGGCCGCGCTCGTGTATTGAGCGCAGCGCGAACAAGCACCCTTCTGTCAGGCGGCGATGCGACATGGCGGGCACCCGCTCAGTTCGCGATGCGTGCCAAGCGGCGTGCGGCGGCCGCGGCCGCTTCGCCGTAGCGCGCGAGCTGCGCGCGCGACCAGCCGGTGCGCATCATGTCGGCTTCGGTCGCGCCTTCGCCGGTGATGCGCAGATCGTCGGCCAGCCGCAGAATAGCGTTGTGACCGGAGAGGTGATGGCGATCGTTGTTAGTCGGGGCGGTCTGCTGTGTCGTCACGTTGGCTGTCCTTCGCTGTCCAAGGGGCGAGGGGCCGTGATCCGCTGCCGCGGCGTTGCGACCCCGTCGCAAGCCTGAAATCATACACAGGACGTATAAAACACAAAGCGGAAAAATGCGCGTGACGTATAGTAAGAAAAATCAGCGGGTTGCGTTGTGGGTGAGCGCTCGCCGGCGGGGGTAAATTATACGGCCGACATTCGCCTAGAGCGAATCGACGATGACCTTGACGACGCGGCCGATCACCTGGACATCGCGCGACGGATAGATCGCCTCGTGCTCCGGATTGAACGAATAAGGTTCAAGCCGAACCGGGTCGGATCGGTAGCGTTTGAAGGTGGTTTCGTCGCCGACGAGGAAGACGAAAAACCGCTTGTCGATCGGCTCGCGCTCGGTGCGGTTGACGATGATCACCGAGTCCTCTGGAGCGATCCGGTTCATGGAATCGCCGGCCACGCGCAAGGCGAAGTAGTCACCGGCGCCCAAGCCAGAAACGCCGATCCGCTCGACGTCCTCGTGCACCACGTCGTCGATTGCCTCGGCGCGCGCCAGCGTGCCGGCCGACACCCACGACACCAGCGGCACGCCGACTTGTCGGCCGTAAAGAAATTCCGGCACGCTCTGATGCGCCAGCTCGGCGAGCTTGGCGACGAATCGCGGTTTGGGCTGTTGTCCCTTTTCCCAGCGCGACACGGTCGCCTGAGTTGTCCCCACCAATTCGGCGAATTGCTCGCCCGGCAAAGGCCGCCCGCTGCGCCCGAGAGAGGTGCGCAAATCCCTAATTTTGCGGGCCAAGGTGAGATTCGACATGCCCCGAGGATACGCGGGCCGTATGGGCGCGCCTAACCGCGGACCGTATAGGGGTCCTTGCTGATTATACGACACTCGTATATTCGCAAAGTGCATCGAGTCGCTGGTGAGTCGCGAGCGGGGCAAAAGGGAAGGGCAGCCGGGCAACCCCGGCCAGCCGGCAACCTAACCGATCCAGTTCCGAGAGTCGAATCGCAGGGCAGGGCCACGGAAACACCGTTTCCGGGGCGAGGGGGAATCGTGTCGTCAGAAAGTCCGAAAGTGGCCGCGCCGTGCGGCTGCCCGCTCTGCAGTTCGCCTTTCATCACCGGCGAACGCCGCGCCGACGCCGTCGAGCCATGTGGTGAGCCGATCGCTCGCCGGCGCATCACCATCGCCGATCTGCGGGGCCGCGACGCGGCCTTTAGCGCCGATGCACCGATGCCGGTCGCGATGGCCGACAAAGAACCTCGCGAGTTTTACGCCGCGATGATCGAGCGGGTGCCGTGATGCGCGCCGACGTGCTGATCGCCATCGTTTACAGCGGCCCGCTGGCGCTTGCCGCGCTGGCCTGGGTTGCTACTTGGGCGCGACGCCGAGCGATTGCTCGCTCGGCCGACCGTTGCAACTGCGCCGCGCGGCTTCCGGCGTGCGCCTGCCGTGATGATGCCGGCACGCGCAACCCGCGCGGCGCAGGGCGTGGCCGCATGAGGCCGCCGCCTGCTGATGCTGACGCGATGTTGCGCGAGCTGCGCAATCAACAGAGATCGCGGCCATGATCGCCGGCACGCTGCGCGGTGCGCTCAACCGGCTGATTATCACCGCCGAGGCGATCATTCGCCGCCCCGATCTTGCGGCGGTGATGCTCTCCGACCTTGCGGAGATCGAGGCGGATTTTGCGGAGGCGGGCACGCCGCGCGGCGCGGCTGATCTGTTGTTGCGCACTCTTAAGCAAATCGCCGGCGAACCGCTCGCTACCGGGTCGACCGTGCTGCGGCTCACCTTCATCGCGCAGCAGGCCGCGGCAATCGCTCGGGATGATCTGTTCTCATTGGTGCGAGGGGCAAATGAATATCACCGAACGTAAGCGCGGCCGGTTGCGCGACGCATGGCACGGCGCGGCGACTGCCGCCGAAGTGGCGCGCGCACATGGGCTTGCGGTGCCGACCTTGTTGAAGTTCTGGCGCCTCGAAAGGGACGCGGGCCGGTTGCCCAATGCGACGCGGCCTCACTTCGTCAAGTTCGCGCGGCCGTTGCCGGCGGTGCCGGCCGCCGAAGCGGTGGACGATGACGACACCGCGGACGATTTCGATGCTGATGCCGCGCACCGGCTCGCCGTGATCGGCAGCTTCGCGTCGGTCGACACGATGCGGATCGTTCACGCCAATCTCGACAATGACGCCGCGCAGACGGCGCCGGCCGACTGGTTGGCGTTCGATCGCAAAGGCGCCGTGCCGCCGACGCATGCCGAGCTGATGGCGATGGCGCGCGCGCACGATCAGCGCAGCAAGCAACAGTGCGAGGCGGCGTGATGTCGAGTTCTCACGACTACGATCGTGCGAGCAATCAGCTCAAGGATATCGAGCGTTATCTCGGCCGCGATGCCGACATTTTCTCTGAGATCAGTATCACCGTTGGAGATGCTCGCGCGCCTGGTACGCGCATCGCGATGCCGAACGCGTTCGCCGCATATCTCGGCCGTCTGATTGCCGCTGATCTGCCGACGTACATCGAGCGGGTGCGCGCCGCGGCTCGCGACGATGTCCGGCAGGCCGCCGAGACGCTGCGCGCCAGCCTCGACGCCGATCTGCGGCAACTGAAAATCCAAGAGCAAGAGAAAGGCAAGTAACAGCGATGCGCGGATTTCACCTCGGCATGATCATGCGTGCCGCCCTGTCAAGCATGCTGCCGTGGGCGCCGCTGATGCGGCCGCCGATCACCACGCGGCATCCGGGCTCCAATCGCTCGCGCGCGGCGCTCCCGCTCCACCGCCGGAGCGATCGCCGTTGGAGCAAGCGCTATCTGCTCAAGGGAGTCCGGCCGTGAGTGGCAGCGTCAATAAGGTCATTCTGATCGGCCACCTCGGCGCTGATCCCGACGTGAAGCGCAACGGCGAAGGCAAGCCGATCGCAACGCTGCGGCTCGCAACCGGCGAAACGTGGCGCGATCGCGCCACCGGCGAGCGCAAAGAGCGCACCGAATGGCATCGCGTCGTCATCTTCAACGAGGGCCTTGCGAAGATCGCCGAGCAGTACCTCAAGAAAGGTAGCAAGGTCTATATCGAGGGGCAGCTTTCTACTCGCAAGTGGACTGATCAGGGCGGCGCCGAGCGTTGGACAACCGAGGTTGTGCTGTCGGCGTTCAACTGTTCGATGCAGTTGCTCGATCGGCGCGAGGGCGGCGGCGTGCCGTCGCCGCAGGGCGAGGAAGACTACGGCACGACACGCGATCGTGCGGCCGCCGGCGGCTCGCTGCCGTCGCGCAACTCGGGCGGCATTTCGTCCGGCCGCGCCGATCTCGACGACGATATTCCGTTCTGAGGCCGCGATGCGCAAGGCACACCGCGGCGACGCATTCAGCAAGTCCTATCGCCAGATGATCGACGAGCGCGACGCGCTCGCCGCGATGCTGCACGCGAAATCTTTCGACGAGCCGACCAAGCGTGATCTGCGGGCGATGATTACCGACGCGGTGCGCAACACCGCCGCGATGCAGCCGCGGGCGCGGCGTACTAATCTCAAGGGCAGACGATGACGATTGCGACCGAAGTGTTGCTCGGCGGCCGCGTGATGTTGTACGGCGGCGATAGCCTCGCCGTGCTGCCGCTGCTCGCCGAAAACTCGATCGACGCGTGCGTTTGTGATCCGCCGTATCACCTCACCTCGATCGTCAAGCGGTTCGGCAAGGAAGGCGCTGCGCCGGCGCAAGATGATCGCTCGGGCGGTGCCTTCAAGCGCGCATCCGCCGGGTTCATGGGACAGCAATGGGACGGCGGCGACATCGCGTTTCAGCCGGACATTTGGCGCGCCGTCTATCGCGTGCTCAAGCCTGGTGCGCACCTGTTCGCCTTCGCGGCCTCGCGCGGCTTTGGCCGCATGCAGGTCGCGATCGAGGAAGCTGGCTTTGATACGCGCGATTGCGTGCTTGACATGCTCGACGCGGACGATCGGATCGTCGGGTTTCTCAACTCATTGAACGACGCGCAGCGCGCGGCCTTCCTTCAGATCGTCGTCGAGGGCGGCGATGTCGGCGGTTTGCTCGCGTGGGTGTTCGGCTCGGGCTTTCCCAAGTCGCATGCGGTGTCGCTCGATTTCGAGAAGACACTGTGCGAGGCGCGCAAGGGCGACGGCGGGCTGACCGAGTATTACTATCGCGACACCGGCGAGATCATGCAGCGCGAGCCGCCGTTTCGGCACGATCTGGCGCAGCGATATGCCGGCTTCGGTACGGCGCTTAAGCCGGCTTTCGAGCCGATCGTGATGGCGCGCAAGCCGCTGATCGGATCGGTCGCCGAGAACGTCGCCGCCTATGGCACCGGCGCGATCAATATCGACGCGGCGCGGGTTGCCGCAGATCCCGGCGAGCTGATCGAGGCGGGTGCGAATTTTTCGGAAGTGACGCCGGGGCATGACGGCTATCGGCGGCCGGGCCGTTCGATGTTCACCCACAAGGCCGCGGAACGTTCGGGGCCGTCGAATAGTACGGGGCGCTTTCCCGCCAACGTCATTCATGACGGCAGCGCCGGCGTGCTCGCCGGGTTTCCGATGACGGGGCCGGGGCAAATCGGCGGCGTGAACGATCCTAACGGTGCTTTTGGATATCACGGCGGCGCCGGCGGCTCGTCGCTGCCCGGAGCCAAAGACGCCGGCGGCAGCGCCGGGCGGTTCTTCTACTCGGCCAAGGCCGACGCGCACGATCGCGTCGGTAGTAAGCACCCGACGATCAAGCGCGTCGAGGTGATGCAATGGCTTGTGCGGCTCTGCTCGGCGCCTGGTCAAACGGTGCTTGATCCGTTCGCCGGCACCGGCACCACGGGCGAGGCGGCGTTTCGCGAGGGCCGCAACGCGGTGCTGATCGAGCGCGAGGCCGAGTACCGCGACGACATCCGCCGGCGCATGCGGCTCGCGCTCGCCGGACCTGACGAGCGCAAGCGCGAGTCCATCAAAGCGAAAAGCGGCGGCGATCAGCCTTTCGAGGCGGGTTCGCTGTTCGCTGGTCTGTAGTTCGGCAAGGGAGGGGAAATTGACGCATCCGACGCACAAGACGCGATTTTCTGACTCGTCGCTGTATGACGAGGTTTGCACGCTCTGCGGTGAGAACGACGGAAGTATCAACGGCGGCTTGCACGAGCCGTGCACTGCGGCCATGCGGCCTTCGGCGGATTGCGGGCAGTGCTGGAAGGACGAGCGCGCCGGTGCACGTACGCGCTATGTCTGCACCGGCGCGTGCGACGCCGCGCAAAAGCTCGATCTCGCCACGTTCGCCAAGCTCGGCGAGCCGCCGGCGCTGCTGCAGTACATCGGGGCCGATCTCGGCTCACGGCCGTCGGCGACGTTCGTCCGGCCAGCGCTGCCGCGGATGCAAGAGCAAGGGCCGTGGGCCGGCGATGCTGTGGTGATAGCGAAGCCTCAAAGCATGGGCAAAAGCACGGCAGCAACGGCCACGCGGCCTTATGTCGATCGCCGGGCTGTCGAAATCGCCGACCAACTGGTGCCGGAATATCGCGGGACGCGCAATCACTCTTGCACCTCGCCGACCGCGAAGCGATG
>NZ_BADD01000558.1 GCF_000333455.1 Rhodopseudomonas sp. B29 | reverse complement strand
CGACCAGCGCGTCGAACGCGCCGAGCCGCAGATCGCGGATGATCTCGATGCGCTCGATGGTGTCGATGTCGCTGTGCATGTAGCGGACGCGGATGCCCTGCTCGTGCAGGAACTCGGTGAGGTCCTCGGCCATCCGCTTGGTCAGCACGGTGATCAGCGTGCGATAGCCGCGCGCCGCAGTGGCGCGAACTTCGCCGACGAGATCATCGACCTGGGTGCGCGCCGGGCGGATATCGACCGGCGGGTCGATCAGGCCGGTCGGGCGAATGACCTGCTCGACGAACACGCCGCCGCTCTCGTTCAGCTCCCATGCCGCCGGCGTCGCCGACACCGCGACGGTCTGCGGCCGCATCATGTCCCACTCTTCGAAGCGCAGCGGCCGGTTGTCCATGCAGGACGGCAGCCGGAAACCGTATTCGGCCAGCGTCGCCTTGCGGCGGAAGTCGCCCTTGAACATGGCGCCGATCTGCGGCACCGAGACGTGGCTTTCGTCGGCGAACACCAGCGCGTTGTCGGGGACGTATTCGAACAACGTGGGCGGCGGCTCGCCGGGCCTGCGGCCGGTGAGATAGCGTGAGTAGTTCTCGATGCCGGCGCAGCTGCCCGTCGCTTCCATCATCTCGATGTCGAACGTCGTGCGCTGCTCCAGCCGCTGCGCTTCGAGCAGGCGGCCCTGGGCGTGCAGCTGATCGAGCCGCCATTTCAGCTCGGTCTTGATCGACTGGATTGCCTGGATCAGCGTCGGCCGCGGCGTCACATAGTGCGAGTTGGCGTAGATCTTGACGAATTCCAGCTCGTCCTGCTTGTGGCCGGTGAGCGGATCGAACTCTTCGATGGCCTCGATCTCGTCGCCGAAGGTCTTGATCCGCCAGGCGCGATCCTCGTAGTGGGCCGGGAAGATGTCGATGACGTCGCCGCGCACGCGAAACGTGCCGCGCGAGAAATCGGCCTGGGTGCGCTTGTATTGCAGCGCGACCAGATCGGCGATCAGCTGGCGCTGGTCGATGCGCTCGCCGCGCTTCACCGCGAAGGTCATCGCCGTGTAGGTCTCGACCGAGCCGATACCGTAGATGCACGACACCGAGGCGACGATGATGACGTCGTCGCGCTCCAGCAGCGCGCGGGTCGCGGCGTGGCGCATCCGGTCGATCTGCTCGTTAATCGACGAATCCTTCTCGATATAGGTGTCGGTACGCGGAACGTAGGCTTCCGGCTGGTAGTAGTCGTAATAGGAGACGAAGTATTCGACGGCGTTGTCCGGGAAGAAGTTCTTGAACTCGCCGTAGAGCTGCGCCGCCAGCGTCTTGTTCGGCGCCAGGATGATCGCAGGGCGCTGCGTCGCCTCGATCACCTTGGCCATGGTGTAGGTCTTGCCCGAGCCGGTGACGCCGAGCAGCACCTGCGTGCGATCGTTGCGGTCGATGCCTTCGACCAATTCCTTGATCGCGGTCGGCTGATCGCCGCGCGGCTCGTAGTCGGATTTCAGCACGAAGCGGACGCCGCCTTCCGATTTCTCCGGCCGCGGCGGCCGATGCGGCACCCACAGCTTGACGCCGCCATCGTCGCCCTTGAACTCGGGGCGGCCGTCGCGGATCAGCTGCTCCAGCGCGTCGGCCGTGGCCTTGACGCCGAGCGCCTCCATCTTGCTGCGCGGCGGCCGCGCCAGCGCTTCGGCGTCGTCCTCTTCGGTCGGCAATCCGAGCTGCCGCGCGAGTTCGGGATCGAGCGTCGGGATGGTGGCGGCGGTGCCGTAGTTGGCCTGTGGTGCTTCATCGAAGCCTTGCCCATGGCCCCCCACCCCCGACCCCTCCCCGCGAGGCGGAGGGGAGCCTTGAGGCGGCTGCGGATAAGGCTGCAGCGGCGTCGGTCGCGGCGTGCCGCCGTCGTTCGGGAAACTCTTCGGCGTCGACGCGCGGCCGCGATGCACCGCGGCCTCGCCGCCGGTGCGGCGGTCGCGCGAATTATCCGGCGGCGGCTGCAGCCCGGTGCCCGAGCCCATGCCGGCATCGCCGCGATTGATCGCCGGGTTCAGCAACTCGGCCAACGCCGGCCCGATCGGCTTCACATCGGGCCGATGCGCCTTGGACTTCGGCGTCTTCGGCGCCTTGGGCTTCGCGGGAGTGTTCGTGCTGTCGGGGGATTTCGCCATCCGTCGGAATATGGGCGGAGTCGACCGCGGATGAAAGATGCCGGACTTTCCGGGACGCGGCACGATCGCCAAAATTCCTGCTGCCGTGCGTCCGCGGTAGCGAAAGATGTTGCAAATTGCCGGCGTCGTCTTTCCTTCCGGTTCCGGCTCCGTAAGCTGCAGTTCCATTCTTCAGCTCGCGAGCTTCCCTGATGTTCCGTTCTGCCGCGATCGCCACCGCTGCGCTCGCTCTTCTCGCCGCGCCCGCTCACGCCCAGACCAAAGACGCCGAGCCGGCCACCCGCGCCGCCAACGAGGCAATCGCCAAGTCGCTGCCGCTCGCTGACCGCGCCGATTTCGACGACGCCAAGCGGGGGCTGGTCGCGGCGCTGCCGGACGGCCTCATCGCCGGCGCGGCGGGTGCGCCGCCGGTGTGGAATCTGAAGCCGTATGATTTCCTCAAGGGCGATCAGCCGTCGGCGACTGTCAACCCCAGCCTGTGGCGGCAGGCGCAGCTCAATCTCGCCAGCGGGTTGTTTCAGGTCGCCGACCGCGTCTATCAGGTGCGCGGGCTGGACATCGCCAACATCACCATCGTCGAAGGCGACACCGGGCTGATCATCACCGACTGTACGCTGACGGTGCAGACCGCCAAGGCGGCGCTCGATCTCTACTACCAGCATCGGCCGAAGAAGCCGGTGGTGGCGCTGATCTACACCCACAGCCATGTCGATCACTTCGGCGGCGCGCGCGGGCTGATCAGCGAGGCCGATGCCGCCGCCGGCAAGGTCAAGGTGATCGCGCCCGACGGCTTCATGGAGCACGCGGTGGCCGAGAACGTCATCGCCGGCAATGCGATGAGCCGCCGCGCCCAGTTCCAGTTCGGCACGCCGCTGCCGGTGTCCGACAAGGGCCAGGTCGATGCCGGGCTCGGCAAGGCGCTGGCCAACGGCACGATCTCGCTGATCCCGCCCAACGACACCATCAAGCAGACCTACGAGACGCGGACCATCGACGGCGTCGAGATCGAATTCCGCCTGGCGCCGGATTCCGAAGCGCCGTCGGAGATGATCTCCTACTATCCGCAGTTCAAGGTGCTGAACATGGCGGAGGACACCACCCACACGTTGCACAATCTCTACACGCTGCGCGGCGCCGCGATCCGCGACGGGCGGCTGTGGTCGAAATATATCGGCGAGGCGATCGACCGCTACGGCGATCGCACCGAGGTGGTGATCGCGCAGCACAATTGGCCGGTGTGGGGCAGGGACCGTGTGGTCAACTACCTGAAGAAGCAGCGCGACCTCTACAAGTTCATTCACGACCAGACCGTGCACCTGCTCAACCAGGGCCTGACGCCCACGGAGATCGCCGAGCAGCTCAAGCTGCCGCCGTCGCTGGCCGGCGAATTCGCCGGCCGCGGTTACTACGGCACGGTCAGCCACAACGCCAAGGCGGTGTATCAGTTCTATCTCGGCTGGTACGACGCCAATCCGGCCGATCTCAATCCGCTGCCGCGCGCAGAGGAGGCCAAGAAGGAGATCGACTACATGGGCGGTGCGGCGGCGGTGCTGGGCAAGGCGCGCGACGACTACAAGGCCGGGCAATATCGCTGGGTCGCCACGGTGACGAGCAAGCTGGTGTTCGCCGATCCGTCCAACAAGGAGGCCCGCGCCCTCGGCGCCGATGCGCTGGAGCAGCTCGGCTATCAGTCCGAGGCCTCGACCTGGCGCAACGCCTATCTGCTCGGCGCCCAGGAACTACGGAACGGCCTGATCAAGACCGACGCGGCAACGTCGAACCCCGACCTGCTCAAGGGAGTGTCGATCGATCTGGCCTTCGACTTCCTCGCCGTCCGCCTCAACGCCGCCAAGGCCGAGGGCAAGCACATCGTGGTCAACTGGACCTTCACCGATCCGAAGCAGACCTACACGATGAACCTGGAGAACTCGGCGCTGACCCACGTCGCCGGCAAGCTCTCCGACAACGCTGACGTCTCGGTGACGCTCAACCGCGCCACTTTCGACGCGATCTCGCTGAAGCAGCGCAGCTTCCTCGGCGCCGTCGCCACCGGCGACCTCTGGATCACCGGCAACCCGCTCAAGCTGCGCGAACTGTTCGGCATGTTCGACGAGTTCTCGCCGAATTTCGAAGTGATCGAGCCGGTCAAGGCGAAGGCGGAGTAACTCCTCCCAGGCGGGTCATTCCGGGGCGCGGCCGCCAGGGCGCGAACCCGGAATCCCGAAGTTGTTTGGCGCGAGATCCCGGGTTCGCTCGCTCCGCGAGCGCCCCGGAATGACGACCAACAGCAGAGTGATGCGTGGCGCAGCCACTAGCGCTCACGTCGTCATGCGCGGGCTTGACCCGCGCATCCATCTCCTCAATCGTCATTGCGAGGAGCGAAGCGACGAAGCAATCCAGTCCCAGGCATGGAGCTGGATTGCTTCGCTTCGCTCGCAATGACAATACAAGGCGAGGGGACACTGCCATGACTCTGAAGCTCTACGAACTCGTCGGCACCGACGCCGCGCGGCCGTTCTCGCCGTTCTGCTGGCGCATCCGGATGGCGCTGGCGCACAAGGGGCTGGACGTCGAGACCATCCCGTGGCGGTTCACGCAGAAGAGCGAGATCGCTCCGTTCGATTCCGACAAGGTGCCGGTGCTGCTCGACCGCGACACGTCGGTCTGCGACTCCTGGGCGATCGCCGAGTATCTCGAAGACACCTATCCGGACCGGCCGTCGCTGTTCGGCGGCGCGGGCGGCCGCGCCATGGCACGGATGATCAATTCGTGGGGCGACGTCACGCTCGTCGCGGGTCTGGCACCGCTGATCGTCGCCGATATCGTCACCAAGCTCGGACCGGAGGACGCAGCGTATTTCCGCGCCTCGCGCGAGGCGCGCTTCGGCAAGACGCTCGAGCAGGTCTCGGCGGATCGCGACCGCGCCGTCGAAGGGTTCCGCAAATCGCTGCTGCCGATGCGGCTGACGTTGAAGGCGCAGCCGTTCCTCGGCGGCGCAGCGCCCAACTACGCCGATTACATCGCCTTCGGCGGTTTCCAATGGGCCCGCGCCGTCAGTCCGTTCGCGCTGCTGACGCCGGACGATCCGATCTACGCGTGGCGCGACAGACTGCTGGATTCTTTCGGCGGCCTTGCGCGTCACTCCAAGGGCTATCCGGTCTAGCTAACTCATCGAGTTCCCGTCGCATCGCGCCGTGCACGCGCGGTGCGGAACGATCACCCGCGGCTGCGGTTGCCGCTGGCATCGACAAGGGAAACTCCACATGAGCGATATTTACAGCCGCCGCGACATGGTCGCTGGCGCCAGTGCCGGCGTGCTCGGCGTCGCCGCATCCGGTACGCCGGCCTTCGCGCAGACCACGGCCGCCACCGGCGCGACCCAGCCGACCGCCGCGCCGCTAGAGGATCCGAAAGACAAATATCCGAAGCCGCCGTTCGAGAAGCAGTCGCAGCCCTGGCCGGGCCTCGCCAAGAAGATGAATCCGCCGCCCGATCACGGTGAGCAGAGCTACAAGGGATCGGGACGCCTCGCCGGCCGCCGCGCGCTGATCACCGGTGGCGATTCCGGCATGGGCCGCGCCGCCGCCATCGCCTTCGCGCGCGAGGGCGCCGACGTCGCCATCAACTACTTCCCCTCGGAAGAAGAAGACGCCCAGGACGTCATCAAGCTGATCAAGGACGCCGGCCGCAACGGCGTCGCCATCCCGGGCGATCTGCGCGACGAGAATTTCTGCAAGCAGCTGGTCGATCGCGCGGTGCGTGAGCTCGGCGGCCTCGACATTCTGGTCAGCAACGCCGCCCGGCAGCAGACCAAGCCGTCGATCCTCGATATCTCCACCGAGGATTTCGATGCCACGATGAAGACCAACATCTACGCGCCGTTCTGGATCATCAAGGCGGCGCTGCCGCATCTGGCGCCGGGCTCGTGCATCATCGGCACCACGTCGGAGCAGGCAACCGACCCGTCGAAAGATCTCTACGACTACGCCCAGACCAAGGCGGCGACCACCAACTACGTGCGCTCGCTCGCCAAGCAGCTCGCACCCAAGGGCATCCGCGTCAACGGCGTGGCGCCGGGTCCGATCTGGACCCCGCTGCAGGTGTCCGGCGGCGCGACGATGGAAAAGCTGGAGAAGTTCGGCGGCATGACCCCGCTGAAGCGCCCCGGCCAGCCAGTCGAACTCGCCTCGATCTACGTCCAACTCGCCGCCAGCGACGCCAGCTACGCAACCGGGCAGGTGTACGGGGCAGCGGGCGGCTCGGGGATGCCGTAATTATTAGTTCGTCATGGCCGGGCTTGTCCCGGCCATCCACGTTTTCCGGGTCGAAGCGCTGTTTCGTGGATGGCCGGGACAAGCCCGGCCATGACGGGTGCTGGTGCTAGGCCGCAGCGTGGCCACTCTCTATGTCGTCATCGTCCGGCTTGACCGGACGACCCAGTATTCCAGAGCGCGTATGTCATTGCGAAGGCGCTAACTAACCGCGCTCTGGGATACTGGATCCCCGCATGCGCGGGGATGACGGCTGTGGTGGTGGACACGCTTCCGCTATGAAGCGAATCCCTACCGCTTCTTCACGAACACCGTCCCGGCCGAATACCCCGCGCCGAACGAGCAGATCAGCCCGTGATCGCCGCTCTTGAGGTCGTCCGAGTACTTGTGAAACGCGATGATCGAGCCGGCCGAGGACGTGTTGGCGTAGTCGTCGAGGATGATGACGTTTTCCTCGCGGCTCGGCTCGCGGCCCAGCACCTTGCGGCCGATGATCTCGTTCATGTTGATATTGGCCTGGTGCAGCCACAGCCGCTTCAGGCCGTGCGGATCGATGCCGAGTTCGGCGGCGTGATCGATGATCATCTCGGAGACCATCGGCACCACTTCCTTGAACACCTTGCGGCCCTGCTGCACGAACAGCTTGTCGGGCAGGTCGCGGCCTTCCGGCGCGGCGCGGTTGAGGAAGCCGAAATTGTTGCGGATGTTGTTGGAGAACTGCGTCTTCAGCTTGGTGCCGAGAATGTCCCAGCCGTCCTGCGCGTCGTCGGCACGCTCGACGATCGCCGCGGTGGCGACGTCGCCGAAGATGAAGTGACTGTCGCGGTCGCGGAAGTTGAGATGGCCCGAGCAGATTTCTGGATTGACCATCAGCACCGCATCGACCGACCCCGAGCCGACGAAATCGGCGGCGGTTTTGAGCCCGAACGTCGCCGACGAGCAGGCGACGTTCATGTCGAAGGCGAAGCCGCCGAGGCCCAGCGCGTTCTGCACCTCGATCGCCATCGCCGGATAGCCGCGCTGCATGTTGGACGCCGCGCACAACACCGCGCCGATGCGCTCGCGCGGCTTGCCCCAGCGCTCGAGCGCCTGCTCGGCGGCCTTGACGGCGATCTCGGCGAGGATCGAGATCTCCTCATTCGGCCGTTCCGGGATCACCGGCCGCATGATCTTGGGATCGATGATGCCGGCCTTCTCGACGACGTAGCGCGCCTTGATGCCCGACGCCTTCTCGATGAACTCGACGGACGAGGGCGCCAGCGGTTCGATCTCGCCGGCGCTGATGCGGGCGGCGTTGGTTTGGTTGAAGTCCGCCACATAGGCGTTGAAGGCGGCGACCAGCTCGGCGTTCGAGATCGACTCCGGCGGCGTATACAGTCCGGTCGCGGCAATGACGGCAGGGCGCACGGAAGGCTCCAGGCACGATGGCTGAGTGAGAGGACCGCCGGCCAAGCGATCCGCCGCGCCCTGCCGGTATCCGACGCCGATTTGACCGCGTCGGCTTTGACGCGGGACAAATGGCCGAAGGGCGGCGGGCCGTCCGTTGGTCGGGCGCCGAAAGCCGCCGGCAAGGCGCGTCGGCTGGCCGCCGGCGCGGAAGGACCAGCGGTATGAAACGGCCGGCGCCGAAAGACAAGGACCATCGCAATGCAACACGGCCATCTGCTCGCCCCGCTGCCGCCCGCCGGTCCCGACGAGGCGCTCGACACCCTGCTGGCCCGCGGCGGCGTCCGCATTGAGCGCATCGTCTCCTACGGGCAGTCGAGCCCGGCGGACTTCTGGTACGACCAGGCCGAGGACGAGTTCGTCGTCCTCCTTTCCGGCAGCGCCACCCTGCGCTTCCAAGACGGCCGCGAAATCACGCTGACGCCCGGCACCTGGGTCGATATTCCAGCCCACGACCGCCACCGCGTCGAGGCGACGGCGGCGGACGAGGCGACGGTGTGGCTGGCGGTGTTTTGGAGCAACGACTGACGAGCCATCCAGCCCATCGTTCGTCATTCCGGGGCGCGAGCGCAGCGTCACAGATTACAAATTTTACTTCCGGAAAATCTGTAGCCCGGATGGAGCGCAGCGTAATCCGGGATAACTGAGCGCGGCCCGACAACCATCCCGGATTGCGCTTCGCTTCATCCGGGCTACAGACTTCTCTATGTCATTCCGGGGCGCGAGCGTAGCTCGCGAGCCCGGAATCCATACTCTCTGGAGTCGCGGTGAAGCACCGCGCCGCGATTCTTCGGACTAACGTTTAGCGCGGTGGTTATGGATTCCGGGTTCGCGCTCCGCGCGCCCCGGAATGACAAAAGCAGGCGATAGCGCTTGTCGTTTCCGCTAACTAACCCACCACCTCCACCCGCCCATAATCCATCGCGTTCAAGTCGCTGATCAGGTCCGGCCCGGTCGGCGTCCAGTTCAGGCGTTCGCGGGTCCAGGCGCTCGAGGCCGGCATGTCGAGGGCCATGAACGGGCTCATCCAGCCGAAGTGATCGCCGACCGCATCCGGGGCGAGCGAGCGGACGGGAACGCCGAGGCCGGCGCCGATGGTTTCGGCGATCAGGCGCAGGCTGATGCCTTCCTCGGCGACGGCGTGATAGCGCGCGCCGGCTTCGTGCTGCTCGACCGCCAGCCGATACAACAGTGCGACGTCATCGACATGGGCGGCGGGCCAGCGATTAGTTCCGTCGCCCACATAGGCCGACAGGCCCTTGGCGCGGCTGATGGCGACCAGCGGCGAGATCAGTCCTTGCCGCTCCGGATTATGCACCTGCGGCAGCCGCATCACCGCGACCGAGACGCCCTGTTCGGCGGCGTCGCGGCCGGCCTGTTCGCTGGCGACGCGAGGAAGCCGGTGATTATAATTCGCCGTCTGCTCGACTGCCGGCTGGCCGGGCGCGGTGGCGCCCATCGCGGTGCCCGAGCTGATGATCAGCGGCCGATCCGAGCCCTTCAGCACAGCTGCCATCGCGCCGATGACGCGGCGGTCCTTTTCGCAGTTCTCGGCGAAGCGCGAGAACTCGTGATCGAACGCGGTGTGGATCACGGCGTCGGCTTGCTCGGCCCCGCGCGCGACGCTTGCCGGGTCGTCGAGCGTGCCGCGATGCGGCGTCGCGCCGGCCTCGGCGATTGCGCGTTCGCCGGCATCGGACCGCGTCAGCCCGATGACCTGATGGCCGGCGCCGAGCAATTGTTTGAGGACGCGCGAGCCGATGAAGCCGGTCGCGCCAGTGAGATAAACACGCATCAAGACACCTCCGATTTGGTCGGGGGCGAATTTGGCGGTATGTCTCACCCGGTTAAAGACGTGACGTTATCCTGGTATAATTCTCAATAGGATCGCCCGTGGCCGATCAATCCAACGCGCTCGGTTCGTATCTGCGCAGTCGCCGCAGCCGGCTCGATCCCACCGCGCTCGGCTTCGCCACCGGGCGGCGGCGCACGCCGGGGCTGCGGCGCGAGGAGGTGGCGCAGCGCGCCAATATTAGCGCCACCTGGTACACTTGGCTCGAACAGGGCCGCGGCGGCGCGCCGTCGGCCGCGGTGCTCGACCGCATCGCCAAGGGCCTGATGCTGACCGAGCCGGAGCGCGAGCATCTGTTCATGCTGGCGCTCGGCCGCCCGCCCGAGGTGCGCTACCGGCCGACCGAAGGCATCACGCCGCGGCTGCAGCGCGTCCTCGATGCGCTGGAATGGAGCCCGGCGATCGTCAAGACCGCGACCTGGGACGTGGTCGGCTGGAACAAGGCCGCAGCCGCGCTGCTCACTGATTACTCGAAGCTCGAGCCCAGCCAACGCAACATCCTGCGCCTGATGTTCGGCGACGCGCGCAAGCGCGTGCGCCGCGAGGATTGGAGCGCGATCGCGCGCTTCGTGGTCGCCGCCTTCCGTGCCGACGTCGCGCGCGCCGGCGCCGGGGAGAGTGATGAAGTCTTCGGTCTGGTCGAAGAACTTTGCCGGACCAGTCCGGAGTTCGCCGCGCTGTGGGAGGACAACGACATCGTCGTCCACGCCGGCGGCATCAAGCGCATCCACCACCCCGAAGCCGGCCCGCTCGAGCTCGAATTCTCCTCCTTCGCCGTTGAAGGCCGACCGGAGCTCGGCATGATCGTCTACAATCCAGCGACGCCAGCGGTGGCCGAGAAGGTGAGGGCGCTGATTGTGGCGAAGCGGGATGTTGTTAGTTGAGCCGG
Organism: Rhodopseudomonas sp. B29; assembly: GCF_000333455.1. GTDB lineage: Bacteria > Pseudomonadota > Alphaproteobacteria > Rhizobiales > Xanthobacteraceae > Rhodopseudomonas. Next base: position 10,904 of record NZ_BADD01000558.1, on the reverse strand, counting down.
GTCAGCTGTTAGTTCAAAGAAATCTGTAGCCCGGATGGAGCGCAGCGAAATCCGGGATTGCACCGCACAGCTATCCCCGGATTACGCTGCGCTCCATCCGGGCTACAGCCGATCGAGAGTTGCGATCTAAGAAGAACCTCTCTTTCGTCATTCCGGGGCGCGAGCGAAGCTCGCGAACCCGGAATCCATACTCCCTGGACTCTCGGTGAAGCACAACGCCGCAGCGCTTCGAACTAACAACTCACACAGGGCTTATGGATTCCGGGTTCGCGCTCCGCGCGCCCCGGAATGACCAACATTAAATCTTCATGCGTAGCTTGACGACTTGGGAATATAGGACTATAGTCCATCACATCCCGCCCCGATGAGAGGGGCGTTTCGCGATCGTCACGGATCGCGGGGCGGGAGGCGGTGGACGCGGCAGCGTCAGGCGCGGAGTAAGCGGCAGGGCGTTCCTTGCGAGGGACGTGAGCCGCGAGCGAAGCGCTGACGACCACGCTGTTTCGTCCGGCGAAGTCGTGTGGTCCTGGCTCCTCAACAAGAGCCAAGGCGCCGTGGAGGGCTGCGGCCGACCGGCTGCAGAAACCTTAATGGAGGCCGACGGTGACGATCAACGAGCCACCGGGGAGAGCACGAAGTAAGCCGGTCACCCACCGCGTGCGGAACGCCGGATGTTGCCGGCGTGACCGTGGTGACTAACTCGTGTGCTTTTTGTTTTGCACACGAGGCCGCGGACGCGTCGAAGCGTCCGGCGTTCCGCACGCCCTCTTGTTTCGAGGGCGAAGGAACTAAGCAAAGCCCGGGTGCAATTGCGCCGCGGGATCGCGAGGCCGTGGCCGCAAGGTCATACGCGGGCTTGACCCGCGTATCCATCGCGCGGAGCGCGCAGAAATTTCACGAAGATGATGGATCGCCGGGTCGAGCCCGGCGATGACCCCTCATCCGGAACGATCACCCGCGCTGCCCATTACTCCGCGGGGCGTTACGAACATCAGGAGACTGCCATGGCAGGCCAACTCGATGGCAAGCGGATCGCTATCCTCGCCACTCACGGCTTCGAACAGTCGGAACTTGAAACCCCGCGCGACCGGCTGAAAGCCGCTGGTGCGCAGGTCGAGGTCGTGTCGCCCGAGCAGGGCGAGATCAAAGGCTGGGACATGAAGGATTGGGGCCGGCCGGTGAAGGTCGACAAGGCGCTGTCGTCGGTGAAGGCCGACGATTACGACGCGCTGGTGCTGCCCGGCGGCCAGATCAATCCGGATCTGCTGCGCGTCAATCCGGACGCGCTGAAGCTGATCAAGTCGTTCTATGATTCCGGCAAGGTCGTCGCCGCAGTGTGCCACGCACCGTGGCTGCTGATCGAGACCGGCATCGCCAAGGGCAAGAAGATGACGTCGTACAAATCGATCAAGCAGGACGTGATCAACGCCGGCGCCAAGTGGGAAGACTCGCAGGTCGTCACCGACCAGGGCCTGATCACCTCGCGTAATCCCGGCGACCTCGAGGCGTTCTCGAACAAGATCATCGAGGAAGTCCGCGAAGGCAAGCACCAGCGGCGGGCGGCGTAGTCCACCAACGCCACATCGTCATTGCGAGGAGGCGAAGCCGACGAAGCAATCCAGCCCAGTGCACGGAGCTGGATTGCTTCGCTTCGCTCGCAATGACGGCGAGAGGCTTCGCAATGACCCCAAAGCCCCGGTTTCGCCATGCTGCGGTGGAACGGTGGGCCAGAACAAACAAACCGCGCCGGTACCGGCGCGGTTTTGATGTGAGAGGAGCCAAGATGGCGCGGGACGAGCGTTGCGAGGCGGAGACGAATTGGCCGCGGGCGAAATTGCCCGCGCGGCCGATCGCCGTTCGCTCAGCCGCGATGCTGGCGGCGCGCCGTGGCTTCGACCCGCACCGGGATCAACTCTCCGCTCGGACGCAGCTCGATCCTGCGGCGCCGGCCACCCTGGCCGCCGCGCGGATCGCTGCTCATGGCCATGATGGCCGAGCCCATCGCGGCCGAGCCGAAGGTAATCACGAAGCCGAACATCAGCAGGCCGAGCGCGGTGCCGGGCGAATCGTCGGCGAGGATGAGGTCGCGCAGGTGGCCTGGATTGAGCGCCATCAGGCCGCCGACCAGCAAGGCCGCGATCGTCACCCCGGCAGCGAGGTTGATGGCCAAGAGGCGAAACAGCGGTTGGCGCAGCAAGGCATTCCGGCGCATGATCGTCATCCTTCCGACACGGCGGATGCGATGGCGTCCGGCGTGAGTAGCCTGTTCGGTGTTGTGTCTTCAGCCGATATGGCGCTGCTGGTCCTGCCTCGCAACTGCGAGCAGCAGATGCTAGGTTCGCGCTGTTGTCATATCAATACGCATGAATACGCATCCCGCGATTCTGCCTTAAGGAATTCCTGCGCCCGGGCTCGGTCCCCGGCGATTCGTCCCTGCAGCGTCGCCGACGCTCAACCCGCCCGATAGTTCGGAGAATTGCCCGCCATGTCGAAGCTACGCCGTGCCATTCTGACCTGCGCCATGACCTGCACTCTGGGCGGTGCGCTGCTGTCTGCCGCCCCCGCGCAGGCGGCGCGCTGCGGCGGCGATTTCGGCAGCTTCATCTCGAGCTTTTCGGCCGAGGCTGCGCAGGCCGGCATCTCGCAGGGCGTGATCGCCCAGGCGCTCGACGGCGTCACGTCCGACCCGGCGGTGCTGGCGTTCGACCGCCGCCAGCGCGGTACCTTCAACAAGAGCTTCGAGCAGTATGTCGCCACCCGCGTCGGCGCCGGCCGTATCAATGCCGGCCGCGCCATGCTGCAGCGTCACGCCTCGCTGCTGTCGCGGATCGAGCAGCGCTACGGTGTGCCGCCGGAAATCCTGGTGGCGATCTGGGGTCTGGAGACCGATTTCGGCAAAGGCGACATGGGCAAGCTGCCGGTGTTTCGCGTGCTGGCAACGCTGGCGCACGACTGCCGCCGCACCGATCTGTTCCAGGGTGAGCTGATGGCGGCGCTCAAGATCGTCCAGCGCGGCGACCTCGGCATGCGCGACATGATCGGCGCATACGCGGGCGAGATCGGCCAGACCCAGTTCCTGCCGTCGTCCTACATCAAATACGGCGTCGATTTCGACGGCAACGGCCATGTCGATTTGCGTCACAGCGTGCCGGACGTCTTGGCCTCGACCGCCAATCTGCTGCACACCAACGGCTGGAAGGCCGGGGCCGATTATCACCAGGGCTCGGCGAATTTCGACGCGATGCGCGAGTGGAACAGGGCGGAAGTGTACCGCAAGACCATCGCGTATTTCGCCGACAAGCTGGCCGGGCAGTAAGCGCCCGGCCGCACGCGCTCGAGCGCTGCGCCGATGGCGTCAGCTCGTAGTGGTTGTGGTGGTCGCGGTGCCGGGCGCCACGACCTTCTTGATCTGGTCGAGCGTGAAGGTCTGGCTGCCGATCGCCAGCAGCGGCGGCGATTGAGTCATGTCGACGCTGTTGATGGTGCCCTGGATCTGCGTCGACACCGTCGCGGCGTTCCCCGCCGCGTCCTGGGCGACGATCGACAGCTTGTAGTCGCCGGCCGCGTATTGCGAGCCGTCGTTGCCCTTGCCGTCCCAGGCAAAGGCCTGGTTCTGCCCGGCATTGATGGTGAACTTGCCCGAGTACACCGTCTGCCCGGTGGTCGCGTTCTGGATCGACACTTGGGCGGTGACCGGCTTGTCGGTCGACAGCGACCACTTCGCCGTGGTCTTGCCGTCATAGGACGCCTTGCTGCCGTCGACGATCGCGGTGGCGCCGACGAAGTTCAGCGCCTGCGTCGCCTGCGCGGTGGTCTGCAGCTTCACCAGCGAAGACAGCGCGTCGTTGCTCTTGAGCTGCTGCTCGACACCGGCGAACTGAACGAGCTGCTGGGTGAACTGATTGGTGTCCAGCGGATCGAGCGGATTCTGGTTCTGCAATTGCGTGGTCAGCAGCGTCAGGAAGGTCTGGAAATTATCGGCGATGCCGGGCGTCGATGTCGACGTGCCCGAGCTGTTGGAGCTCGCGGTGTAGTTCGGATTGGGCGCCGAAACCGGCGGGGACGTTGTAGTCGCATCGACGGACATACTCGCTACTCCTCAGATCCGGATATCGACGCCGCCGCTCGCGCCCAGCATGCGGCCGTAGCTGCGGCTGGCGGTGGCGACGGGAGGCATATCGTCGTCGGGAATGACGACGCGTTGGGTATTGCGGCTGTGATCCTGGCCCTGGTTCTGCTGACCGGACGAGGACTGATCGCGCAGGCTGAACTGCAGGCCGCTGTTGCCGGTCTTGAGACCGGCATCGTCAAGCGCGCGCTGCAGTTGCGGCTGATCCTGCCGCAGCATCGCCAGCGTCTCGGGCTTCTCGACGGTGAGATGCGAGGTCACCTGGCCGTGGCGATCGATGTCGATGCGCACGTCGATGCGGCCGAGATCGGCGGGATCGAGGCGGATTTCGAAGCGGCTGTTGCCGCCGCGCGCCCGCGCGGCGATCTCCATCGCCAGCCCCTGCATCGGCACAGCCGCGGCGGCAGCGGCCACGTTGGTGGGCTGAGCCGCCGCGGCGGAGGCCGTATTGGTCATCGATTGCTGCAGCTGCTGAGCAAAGGGCTGTGTCGGCTGCGGTTGGGCCTGCTGGGTCGCTACGTCTGCCGGCGCCGCCGCCGTCGCATCGCCTTGATGCGAAACCGCGGGCTTGGCCTGCGAGGTCGAAGCGGCATCGCCGGCATCCGCGGGCTTCTGCGCGTTGCCGGCCGCGGCCTGCGTCGCGTTGGGATCCGCCTGTCCGGGCTGCGGCTGCGCCTGAGCATTGGCGGCGGTCGCGTCCGGGCCGGGCTTCGCAGCGTTCGCCGTCGCGTCGGCGCCGGCCTGCTGCGCCTTTTTGGTGTCTGCCTTGCCGGCCTTTGCCTGGGTTGCCAGCGTGGCCAGCGTCGGATCGGTGGTCGCCGCCTGCGCAGTGACCGGCGCTGCGTTTGCGCTGGCTGCATCACTGCCCGGAGCGGTCTCACCAGTAGCCGCGGCATCGGCGATCGTGGCCTGGGCTTTTGCGGCGGCCGCGGTCGCTGTGGCCAACGCAGGGCCGGTCGTGCGGGTCCCATCGGCGGCGCCGGTTTTGGCGGTCACGTCAGTCTGCGTGGGCACGGCGGCATTGATCACCACCGCGACCGGGGTGATCGGCGTGGCAGCTGCGGTCTGGTCGGTGGCCTGAGCTGTCTGGGCGCCGGTGTCACTGCCGGTGGCGTCGGCCTTGTCCTTGGTCTTGTCGTCAGCCTTGTCGTCGCTCTTCGCGGTGGTCTTATCGGCTGTCTTCGACGAGTCGGTTTTGTTGCTGGACGGATCGGTGTTGCCGTTATCCGTCGCCGACGTGCTGTTGGAAGGCGGCGTCGTGTTGTCGCTGGCGTTGCTGCTGGGATCCGAATTGTCCGCGCGGGAAGGCGGGGGCGGGCTGCGATCGTCCCGGGACGATGGCCGCGGGTCGGAGCTGCGCGAAGCGCTGCCGCTGTCGGCCAGATTGCTGTCGACCAGCGACGCAAAACTATCGGTCGCCTGCGACCGATCCTGGCGCGGACTGGTCCGGCTCGGGAAGGTCGGGGCGGAAGTCGAAAACGTCGGTCGGGGCGTTCACCACGGGCATTTTCTCGCACTGCTTCGCCAGACTTGCAGCAAGGACCGGGCCAAGGTTGGAGTTGCTGTAAAATCATGCCTTGGGTGAGGCCGCAGCAGCCGCGGAACCCTGTCGTTTCTGCCCTCCCGGCAGGAATTGCCGCCGTCCGCGTGGGGCCGTCCTGCCAGCCGGCTGATTGCGCCCCCGCAATGCGACCTATATTAAAGGCCGGCATCATCGAGTGCGGTCCGGGAGCGGTCCGGCCCTCGCGGCCGATTTTGTCCGCTCCATCACGACCTTCGGCCCGACAAGAACAATGTGTGCGGGGCTGCCAGCCCGCGGCCCGAGAAGCGAATGACTGACACTCTGCTCAACAGCCTGGATCTGCCTGGTCGTCCGCAGGACACCCGCGTCGTCGTCGCGATGTCGGGCGGCGTCGACTCGTCGGCGACCGCGGCGCTGCTCAAGGCGCAGGGTTACGACGTCGTCGGCATCACCCTGCAGCTCTACGACCACGGCGCAGCGATGCATCGCAAGGGTTCGTGCTGCGCCGGCCAGGACATTCACGACGCGCGCGCGGTCGCCGAGCGCATCGGCATTCCGCACTACGTGCTCGACTACGAGAGCAAGTTCCGCGAGTCGGTGATCGACAGCTTCGCCGACAGCTACGCATCCGGCGAGACGCCGGTGCCGTGCATCGAGTGCAATCGCTCGGTCAAGTTTCGCGACCTGCTCGCCACCGCGCGCGAGCTCGGTGCCTCCGCGCTCGCCACCGGTCACTACGTCGCATCGCGCCGCCAGCCCGACGGTTCGCGCGCTCTGGTGTGCGCCGCCGATGCCGATCGCGATCAGAGCTACTTTCTGTTCGCCACTACGCGCGAGCAGCTCGACTTCCTGCGCTTCCCGCTCGGCGACATGACCAAGCCGCAGACCCGCGAACTGGCGCGGCAGTTCGGGCTGTCGGTCGCCGACAAGCACGACAGCCAGGACATCTGCTTCGTGCCGACCGGGCGCTACACCGACATCTTCGAGCGGCTGAAGCCGAATGCCATGGAGCCGGGGCGACATCGTCGACCTCAACGGCAACGTGCTCGGCCAGCATCCCGGCATCGTCCACTTCACCGTCGGCCAGCGCCGCGGCCTCGGCATCGCCTCGCGCGTGCCGCTTTACGTGCTGCAGCTCGATGCGGCGCGGCGCCGCGTCGTCGTCGGCCCGCGCGAAGCGCTGCGCATGGACCGCATCGCGCTGCGCGACATCAATTGGATCGGCGACGGCTCGCTCGACGACGCGATCGGCGACGGTCTCGAACTTTTCGTGCGTGTGCGATCGACCCGTGCGCCGCAGCCGGCATGGCTGCGCCGTGGTCGCGACGGCAGCTACGCGGTCGAGCTGGTCGCAGGCGAGGAGGGCGTGTCGCCCGGCCAGGCCTGCGTGTTCTACGACGCCGCGGACGGCCAGGCGCGCGTGCTCGGCGGCGGTTTCATCCGCAGCGCGGCGCGCGGCAGCGTTGATAGTGCGCCGGAGCGCGCGGCGCCTGTTCTCGCCGCGGCGCGCGGCTGAGACCTGATCGGACGTAACGACATGAGTAACGATATCGACCGCGCCGGCGTCGCCAAAGCCTATGCGCGGTGGGCGCCGATCTACGACATGGTGTTCGGCAAAGTGTTCGACAGCGGCCGGCAGTCGACCATCGCGGTGGCCGATGCGATCGGCGGCCGCGTGCTCGACGTCGGCGTCGGCACCGGACTGTCGCTGTCGGACTACTCGCCGACGACGCGGCTGTGCGGTGTCGACATCTCCGAGCCGATGCTGCGCCGCGCTCACGAGCGGGTGCGTACGCTCAACCTTACCAATGTCGACACGCTTGCCGTGATGGACGCCAAGCATTTGGCGTTCCCGAACGACTTCTTCGACGCCGTCGTGGCGCAATACGTCATCACCGCCGTGCCGGACCCCGAAGCGACGCTCGACGACTTCGTTCGTGTGCTGAAGCCGGGCGGCGAGCTCATCCTGGTCAATCACATCGGCGCCGAAAGCGGACCGCGGAAGTGGTTCGAACTGGCGTTCTCGCCGATCGCGCGCCGGCTCGGCTGGCGGCCGGAGTTTCCCTGGGCGCGGCTGGTGAACTGGGCGGCGCGCCACGGCGGCGTCGACCTCGCCGAGCGCCGGCCGATGCCGCCGATGGGGCACTTCTCGCTGATCCGTTATCGCAAGCGCTGAGGTGTCGCGGGAACGGCCCGCGTCGCGCGCCGTTGATCCGCATGACCAGCAAAGCTGCCACCTCATATCGTGCTTTCGCCCCGGCCGCCCTGGCGCTGGGATGCGTCATCGCCGCAACGGCGCCTGCGGCCGCCCAGGCGCCGCCGAAAACGCCGCCGACCGCCACCACGCCGGCGCCGACCAATTGCCCGCCGCACGCGAGAGTTACGCCGCCCGGAACTGGCGAAGGCACGAGCGGACAAAGTCAGATGCCGCTTGGCGACAAGCTCGCCAAATCCGAGGGCGTGCTGTGCCCGCCTTCGAACATCGATCCGGAAATACGCGCGCCAACGCCTGACGTAGGCAAAATGCCCGTGATTCCGCCCCCGGGGAGCCCGGGGGGTGATCAGAGCGTGCAGCCGAAATAGCGATCCGCAGGGCGCGGGTTCGCAGCCAGACGGTGTGATGCCCAGGATGGCGGGCGGCGGCTCGAGGCGACTCGGGTTAGACCGTTGACACCCCGCCTCGGCCCTCCTTATATGCCGCGCGTTCGCTTGTCGGCCTTGCCGCCGCGAACCTGTGGCGGGGTAGCTCAGCTGGTTAGAGCACGGGAATCATAATCCTGGGGTCGGGGGTTCAAGTCCCTCTCCCGCTACCACCAAGCCCCCCCTGCCATTGCCGGCGATCCGGCGCATTGCAGGCGGTGCTTGCAAGAGGGTTTCGAGCCGTCCCCTGATCTCGATCTCGATCTCGGCGCTATTTGGGGGCGCATACACCACAACCGAATCCACCAGCTCGCGCAGACGATCGGCGGCGCCGTCGATCTCGCCAAGTTCGTTGTGCTGCAGCAGATCGGCCAGCGCGGCGATGTCGGCCCGATAACGTGCGATCGTCGCGGGATGCAGCGCCACGACGTTGCCGGCCTCGCCGATCGCGTCGAGCCGCGCGGCGATGGTTTCGCGCTCGGCCTGCAAGGCATTGATCTGCGGCACCACGGGCGCCGGATCGGCGCCGAGGCGGCCGACAAGGTCAATCAGGCGGTCGAGCTGGCGGGTGATCTCGCCTTGGCGCCGGATCAGCTTAGCGCGATCTGTGTCGGCCTCTTTGGCGAGGCGACGCCTTTCTTCGTTGTAGGTCGCGACGTATTCGGCGAGGAACACCGGGTTCTTTAGTTCACGCTGCAGGCCTTCGAAGGTGAGCCGTTCGACGTCATCGCGCTTGATGCGGCGGCTATTGGTGCAGGCGCCGCTTTCGCGGTGAGTCGAGCACTGCAGTCGGGCTGTGCCTTCGCGATTGCCGATCGACGACATGCCGCCGCCGCACGATCCGCAGCGGATTAGGCCGGCGAGAATGCGGGCGGTGCGCTGGACCGTGCGCGGGGCGCCTGGCGTGCTGGTGCGCGCCTTGCGGGCTTGCGCCGCTCGCCACAAGTCATCCGTGATAATCCGAAGGTGCGGCGCCTCGGCGGTCCGAAATTGATCCGGCTTGTTCGGCCGCGAAATTCGTTTGCCCGTCGCCGGGTCTTTGATCATCCGGACCTTATTCCAAACGATCCGGCCGGTATAAAGCTCATTGAGCAAGATGCCCGCGCCGCGCTGCACGTTGCCGTTGATCGTCGACGCGTTCCAGCGCGCGCCGCGGGGCGCCGGCGCGCCTTCGGCGTTGAGGCGGCCGGCAATGTCACGGGGCGGCGCGCCGGCTGCGTATTCGGTAAAGATGCGGCGGACGATCTCGGCCTCGGTCTCGACGATCTCCAATTCGCCCGGCTTGCCCGGCACGGCCTGATAGCCGAAAGCGCGGCCGCCAGCGTGGCGGCCCGATCTCACCACGCCGTCCATGCCGCGGCGGACGTGCACCACCAAATTCTCAATGAACATTTCGCCCATCAGGGCGCGCAGCGCGCCGTCGAGCTTGCCGACCTTGCCGCTCGCCGTGTGAATCGCGATGCCGAGGAAATCGAGGCGCTTGCGGGCGGCGTGCCAATCGCCTTGATCGCGCGAGATACGATCGACATCCTCGGCGATCACGGCGTCGAAAAGCCGGGCCTCGGCGGCGCGCATCATGGTCGCGAAGCCGGGCCGGTTGATCGCGCTGGTGCCTGAAATCGCCCGATCCTCAAACGTCGAGACAACGGCCATTCCGTCGCGCGTCGCGATTTCGCGGCACAGCGCGATCTGATCGTCGATTGAGCGATCGGACTGCAGATCGGATGAGAAGCGGGCGTAAATGGCGGCGCGGATCATGGGCTCGGGCTGGCGGCTGCGGCGCCGGCGGCCTTCTCCCGCCGCGCCAGATCCCGCGCATGATCCTCGCGCGCCGCCCGTTTGGCAAGCGCCCGCACCAGCTCGAGCAATTCCTCGGGCGGCTTGTGGAAAGATGCGGGCGTGCGTTTCATGGCGGCGTGAACGGTCAGACCGTCGGCGTACGGCGGGCGAGCTTCAACGCCTCGCGTGCAGCGCTTTCCATCGTGCGAAAACGCTTAGTCGATCCGCTCTTATTCTTGAGCGCGATATCATCAACCGTCGCGTAGTAGGTGACGGTGTGGTGATTGCCGGCGATGCAGATGCGGCCGTCTGGGCTGCGACGCTCGTAGCGATCGAATCCCGTTCGATAGCAGGGGAAGGCGACGCCATCGACTTCAAGTTGCCGTGCATTCGGCAACAGCCGTCCGCACCTGGAGTTGTTCTTGGTGGTGGTCATACCGCGTCGCCGTCCCGGTTGACGATCACGCCGTCGAGGCGGTTCGGCGAATCCACTTGCTGCGCGGCGAGGTGTAGGGCCGCATGGCGTCGCGCTGGTGAGATTTGCAACACCTTCTCGCCGTCGAAGGCTTCCGGATCGATGGCGCGAGCGCGGCGACTGATGGAATTGAGTCTATCCCAGTTCATTGCGGCACCCGTCGCGCATGCGCGCGCTGCCGCCGGACCTCGATCAAGTAAGCAAAGCGAGAGGCGTAATCGGCGACCAGATCGTAAAAATTGGTCAGGTAGGAGTCCGCCACGCGGCGATTGCGGATGTCGGGGAAGGTTTCGACAAGGGCACGCCGATCGGCCGCGTAGTGCTGCTCGTCGACCTGATGGTACGCGCGGGGCGCTATC
>NZ_BADD01000559.1 GCF_000333455.1 Rhodopseudomonas sp. B29 | reverse complement strand
CTCGCGCATCTTCTCGGCGACCTTGAGCGGCTCGTCGGTGCCGGCGTCCTTGATGCCGTGCAGATAGTGCATCACGGCGGAGTAAACGCCGGCCTGCCACATCGTCGGCATCTGGTTCATCTTGGCGAAGTAGCGCTTCGACCATTCGCGGGTCTTGTCGTCGGCGTCCCAATAGAACGACGTCGTCAACAACAGGCCCTGCGCGGCCGGCAGGCCGAGCGAATGCACGTCGGTGATCAGCGCCAGCAGTGCCGCCATCTGCTGACCGCCCTGGAACACGCCGAACTCGGCGCCGGTCTTGATCTCGTTGATGTTGTTGGGCGGACCGCCGGCGATGCCGATGATCTTGGCCTTGGAGGCCTGCGCCTGAAGCACGAAGGACGACATGTCCGAGGCCGCGAACGGCGGCCGCACCGAGCCGAGCACCTTGCCGCCGGTCTTGTTGACGACCGCGGCGGCGTCCTTTTCCAGCGACTGACCGAACGCGTAGTCGTCGGTGATGAAGAACCAGCTGTCGCCGCCGCGCTTGACGACTTCCTGCGCGGTACCGACCGCGAGCGCGTGAGTGTCGAACACCCATTGCATCGTGTAGGGCGAGCAGAACTTGCCGTGGAAGTCGGCCGCGCCGGTCGACTGGGTGATGAACATCCGCTTCTTCTCGTTGGCGATGTTCTGCACCGCGAGACCGACGGCCGACACCGGGACATCGACGATCAGATCGACCTGTTCGACGTCGTACCAACGCCGTGCCAGCGCGGCGCCGATGTCCGGCTTGAGCTGGTGGTCGCCGACGATCACCTTGATCGGCTTGCCGAGCACGCTGCCGCCGAAGTCCTCGACCGCCATCTCGGCGGCGGTGACCGACCCTTTGCCGGTCGGCGTCGAGGCCGGTCCGTTCATGTCGGTGAGCACGCCGATCTTGACGACGTCGTCGGAGACTTGCGCGAGCGCGGCGGTGGACGAGACGAACGGGGCCGACAGCAGCGCGGCCGTCATCATCGCCGCCGCGAGGGGCTTGGCGAACATGGTGGTTTCTCTCCCTGGGGGCGGCGGCACGCACCGCTCTTGATTGGCAGGCGCGGAAACTTACACCATTCCGGCGCGGGAGCAATTTATCTTGCCGGTCTGGCCGGCCAGCGGGTCGAACTCAGGCGATCTTGCGCAGCGTCGCGACGTCCGGAGGCGACGTCTCGGGGCCGGGTTCGTAAACCGCATAGCGGTCCTTGCCGAGCTTCTTGGCGCTGTACAGCGCGACGTCGGCGGCCGCGATCAGCCGGTTCGCATCGGCCCCCAACGTTCGTGTCCATTGCGCGACGCCGATGGAGGCAGCGAAGGAAATTTCGATCGTCCCGGCCTGCACGGCGATGGCACGGCTCTCTTCGAGAATGTGGCGGGCCACCATGGCGCCTTCGCGCAAGGTGGTGTCGGGCATCACTACGCAGAATTCGTCGCCGCCGGTGCGCGCCAGCAGATCGCCGCTGCGCAGCCGCGACTGCGCGGCGACCGTGAAGCGGCGCAGGCATTCGTCGCCGGCCGCGTGGCCGTAGCTGTCGTTGATGCCCTTGAAGCCGTCGAGGTCGATCGCCAACACGGCGAACGGCTCACCGCTGCGCATCGAGCCGTCGCACAGTTCCGAAATCCGCTGCAGCAGATGGCGGCGATTAGCGACGCCGGTGAGGTCGTCGAGCAGCGCGAGGCTGGCGGCTTCGGCGCGCAACCGGTCGATCGACATCAGCAGGAAGCCGAAATTCAGCGCCATCGACAAGAACACCAGGAGCAGCACCATGCCGGCCTGGAAGTCGTTGAAGTTCACCATCGACAATTCGCCGCCGACGCCGAGCACGCCGGCGGTGGAGCGGACGAGATGCACCAGGAGCATCAGGATGGCCACGGTGCCGGCCATGCGGGCG
>NZ_BADD01000560.1 GCF_000333455.1 Rhodopseudomonas sp. B29 | reverse complement strand
AGCGCTTCGACGTCATGGCCAGCGCTAGCCGGCTCTGCTCGGCATAGTCCGGCGGCGGCGTCTCGGGGCGGAAGATGCTGGCAGCGATCCGCCCCAGCATCACCAGCGACAGCGGCGGCAGCAGCGTATAGGTCACCAGCGGCCCGATCAGCAGCTGCGCGGCGCGTTGAAACCACGGCAGCCCGTTGGGACGCGGATGCGTGGTCGGATTGATCAGCACCAGACCGGCCACGGTGTCGGGATTGTCCAGCGCGTAGCGCAGCGCGATCAGCCCGCCGAACGAATGCCCGACCACGATAAGCGGCCCAGTGGCGCGCAGATGCCGCAGCACTTCGCGGATCAGCGTCACCTGATAGGCCGGCGACTCCACCGGCCCGGTGCCGGTGACGCTGTAGCCCTGGCCCGGCCGGTCCGGAATGATTACGCGCAGCCGCCCCGCCAGGCGCTCGCCGAGCGCCAGCCGCATGTCCTCGCTGCACAGATTGGCGCCATGCAGCAGCAGCACCGTCGCGGCATTTGGATCAGGGCGCTCGGGGCCGAGGTCGAGCGCATGCATCCGCACGCCGTTGGCGTTGACGAAGACGCCGCGCGGCGGAAACCGCCGCTCCAGTCGCCGCGCCAGCCAGCACGACAGCCACCCCGCCGCCGTCAGCAGCGTGGCCGCGCCCAGCGCCAGCAGCAGGAGGATGATCATTGCAGGCCGTCGTCCGAATCTTGGCCGCGGACGAGGTCCGCTCACCTTTCACTTCGCATGCAGGCTGCTGGTCGCCATTGATCTTTCGCAAGGGCAGGGCGGTGGCGCGGCGTTAGCTGTGCACATCAGCGAAGAACAACCGCCATGTTGCAGACAGCCGACCAGCCGGGCGACCTCAGCGCCGCGCCGCGACGAGCGCCATTGCGCTGGGCCGGCGCGCTGTGGCGGCACAAATGGCCGGTCCTCGGCATCGCCCTGGTGCTCGGCGCCGCCGGGCTCGGGCTGGCGCGGCTGCTGCTCGGCCCCGAAGTTGTGGTCGCCCGAGTGCTGCGCGGCAATCTGGTGCAGAGTGTGGTCGCCTCAGGCCATATCGAGACGCCGTACCGGGTCGAGATCGGCAGCCAGATCACCGGCACGGTGAAGGATGTCCTGGTGGTCGAAGGCCAGCAGGTCCGCCAGGGCCAGGAACTGATCGCCATCGAGGACAGCGAACTGCGCACCGCCTTGGTGCAGACCGAAGGCGCCGTGGCGCAGGCCGAGGCGCGGATGCGTCAGCTTCAGGAACTGACCAAGCCGGCGGCCGACCAGGCCCTCAAGCAGGCGCAGGCTAATCTGATCAACGCCGAGGCGGCCTATGAGCGTGCCTCGAAGCTGGCGGCGACCGGCTTTGGCACCCGCGCCACGCTCGACGACGCCACCAAGAATCTCGACGTCGCCCGCACCCAGGTTCGCACAGCCGAGCTGCAGGTCTACACCACGAGCCCCGGCGGCAGCGACTATGTGATGGCGCAGACCCAGCTCAGCCAGGCCCAGGCCAATCTCGGCACCGCCAAGGCGCGGCTCGGCTACGCGCTGATCACCGCGCCGCGCGCCGGCGTGCTGATCACCCGCAACGTCGAGAAGGGCGCGGTGGTGCAGCCCGGCAAGGCGCTGCTGGTGCTGGCGCCGAGCGGCGATACGCAGATCGTGGTGCAGATCGACGAGAAGAATCTCGGCCAGCTCGCGCTCGGCCAGCATGCCCTGGCTTCCGCCGACGCCTATCCGGATCAGCGCTTCACCGCGACCCTCGCCTACATCAATCCGTCGGTCGACATCAATCGCGCCTCGGTCGAGGTCAAGCTCAAGGTCGACGACCCGCCCGACTACTTGCGCCAGGACATGACGGTGTCGGTCGATATCGCCACCGCCAAACGCGACGACGTGGTGATCGTGCCGGCGCGCGCGGTGCACGACGCGTCGACGGCGCCGTTCGTGCTGGCCGCCGCAAACGGCCGCGCAGTGGTCAAGAAGCTCAAGCTCGGGCTGCGCGGCGTCGGTTTCTATGAAGTGCTGGGCGGCGTCGAGCCGGGCGATCAGGTGATCCCGCTCACCGCCGGCGTCAAAGCCGGCCAACGCATCCGGGCCATTCAGCCATGAACCGCTGGCTGCCGTTCGAGTGGATCGCAGCAGTGCGCTTCCTGTTCGACGGCGCGCTGCAGACGCTGGTGATCGTCGGCGGCATCGCCATCGGGGTCGGTGTCATCGTGTTCATGTCGGCGATGCTGGCGGGGCTGCAGGCCAACTTCATCAAGCGCGTGCTGACGTCGCAGGCGCAGATCCAGCTGATCCCGCCCGATCAGGTGGCGCGGCCGCTGCGCGATGCGCCGGGGACGTTCGAGTCGGCCACCGTGCAGCGTCCGACCCAACGGGTGATCTCGATCAATCAGTGGCCGAAGATTCGCGCCGAGATGCAGGCGCGCCCCGAGATCACTAATGCCGCCGCCACCGCGGCCGGCTCGGCCCTGGCGCTGCGCGGCGACACCAGCCGCGCCATTACGCTCACCGGTATCGAGCCGAACATCTACTTCAACATCGTCAAGGTGCCGGACTACATCGTCGCAGGCAGCCCGCAGATCACCACCGAGGGCATCCTGGTCGGCACCGAGCTGGCGCGCGATCTGGGCGCCTCGCTCGGCGACAAGATCATCGTCTCGACGCCGCTCGCCGGCAATCGCATCCTCACCATCAACGGCATCTTCGATTTCGGCAACAAGGCCGCCAATCAGCGCACCACCTATGTGACGCTGCGCAACGCCCAGAGCATGCTCGGCCTGATCGGCGGTGTCACCTCGATCGACCTCACCGTCACCGACATCTACGCGGCCGAGGATATCGCCCAGGAGATCCAGGCGATGCTGCCGGTCGAGGCGGACAGCTGGATCAAGACCAACGCGCAGTTCTTCACTGCGGTGCAGGCGCAGAAGAACTCCAACACGATGATCCGGCTGTTCGTCGGCCTGTCGGTGGCGTTCGGCATCGCCGCGGTGCTGATCGTCTCGGTGATCCAGCGCTCCAAGGACATCGGCATCCTCCGCGCGATGGGCACGCGCCGCGAGCAGATCCTCGAAGTGTTTCTGATCCAGGGCGGCATGCTGGCCTTCGTCGGCTCGCTGATCGGCTCCGGCCTCGGCGCGCTGGCGCTGGTGGTGTGGCATCGCTACGCCCGGCAGGTCGACGGCAGCGAGCTGTTTCCGCTGATCATCGAGCCCGACCTGTTCGTCTGGGCCTCGGTGCTCGCCACCGCCACCGGCGTCATCGCAGCGATCGCGCCGGCGCTGCGCGCGGCGCGGCTCGATCCGGTGGTGGCGATCCGTGGCTGAAGTCCTGCGCCTCGACCAGATCCGCAAGTCCTACAATGTCGGCACGCCGGTCGAAACCGAGGTGCTGCACGGCATCGACCTTGCGATGAACTCCGGCGACTTCCTGGCGCTGATGGGGCCGTCGGGCTCGGGCAAATCGACGCTGCTCAATATCATCGGCCTGCTCGACCGGCCGACCGGCGGGCGGCTGCTGATCAATGGTCAGGACACCGGCACGCTCGGCGATTCGGCGCTGACGCATCTGCGCGGCCACGCCATCGGCTTCGTGTTCCAGTATCACTATCTGATCTCGGCCTTCACGGCGCGCGAGAACGTCATGATGCCGATGCTGGCCGATCGCGGTCGCGCCGACACCGCGATGGAGCAGCGCGCCGATGAACTGCTCGATCGCGTCGGGCTTTCCAATGGCGCAACAACAGCGCCACCAACATGTCGGGCGGCCAGCAGCAGCGCGTCGCCGTCGCCCGCGCGCTGGCGATGAAACCGGACCTCGTGCTGGCCGAAAAGCCGACCGGCAATCTCGACACCAAGCCCGCCAACGACGTGTTCGAACTGATGCGCCAGATCAACCCCGAGCGCGGCACCACGTTTCTGCTGGTGACTCACAACGACGATCGGGCGGCCCGCTGCGACAGCATCGTGCGGGTGGTGGATGGAAGGATTGCAGGCTAAGTCTGGATTAGACTTGGTGTCGGCTGCTGCGACCAGCTCGCTATTCATGATCTTCAAATCAGCGCGCGTTGGTTAGGCATTAACCGAATGAGCATGTATTCTGCTCGCGCTGCTGCAATGTATTGTGACGTGATTAGTAAGCGCGACGTGCGGCAACAATTTCCGTTTGCGGAAAGAATGTCCGGATTGAAAATATGGAATTAGTCCGTCGATGTAGTTGAATTGTCTGCCGCCCGAATTTGGCGCGTGCCTTGCAATGCGGATACATCCGCGCGACGGCCGTCGTGCGTCCATCGATTGGAGAGGCTTCATATGAGCTCGCTTGACGCACTATCGACAGCGACCTCGGGTCTGCAGGCCCAGTCGGCTGCGTTTCAGAACATCTCGGGCAATATCGCCAATGCCCAAACCACGGCCTTCAAGGCGACCGATACCAGCTTTGCGGACCTCGTGTCGCGGCAACAACTTTCGGAAACCGTGGATTGGCGGTCGGTTCTGACCAACAACAGGGCCGGGTCGATTACGTTCGGATCGCGGAGCACCGATATGGCGGTCAGTGGCGACGGCTATTTCACCGTGAAGACGCCGACCGGCGTCAGCAGCAACGGGCAGCCGACGTTCAGTGCCAATGCCGTCTACACGCGGCGCGGTGACTTTCAGCTCGACCAGAATGGATACCTCGTCAACGCCGCCGGCTATTATCTCATGGGGTCGCCGATTGATCCGGTCACCGGTGCGACCAGCACGGCGTTGCAGCCGCTCCAATTCGACATGACGACGGAGCAGCCAAACCTGGGTGTCCTGCAGAGTCTGTCGATCGGCGCGAATGGGAAGCTGCAAGGCACCTATTCCAAGGGACAGACGGTCGACGTCGCGTCGCTGCCGGTCGCGACCTTCCGCGGTGAGGGCTTCATGAGCCAGGGTGACGGAGGGACTTTCGGCGCGACGGCAACGTCCGGTGCAGCCCAATACACCAACTCCAGCACCGTGGTCGGCTATGCATTGGAAGCGTCGAATGTCGACCTGACGGACCAGATGACCTCGATGGTCCAGGCGCAGCAGGCCTATTCAGCCAGCACACGCGTTGTGACGGTGTCGAACGAGATGCTGCAGACGATCACCAATTTGACCATCTAGCGGGCTTCAGAGATTGATTAAGCGATACGACCTTCCCAAAGGCAGTGAGTCCTCATCCTGAGGAGCCGCGGCGTAGCCCGCAGGGCGGAGCCGGGGCGTCTCGAAGGATGGGGCACGCAGTGCCGGCGGCACATGGTTCGAGACGGCGCTTCGCGCCTCCTCACCATGAGGTTTTGCCTGTTGTCGAAGCTGCGGCGCGTCGGATGTGTGATCGTGAAGCCTGGTGGCTACGCTCACCGCGTCTGCGGTGTCGTGCGGTCTTCAGCCTTGAAGTACTTGCGAGCGTGGGCGACGATCTGGCCGTCGCTGGGGTGGTCGACGGTCTCGACGGCTGCGATCCTGGCCCGCAGGGCAGGGTCGTGGCTTTCAATGTATTTCTCGAGCGCATGCTTGGTCTGCGCGGGGCCGACGATCAGAACGATGCCTGCATCGGCGATCGCTTCCGTCGCGGCGCGGAGGAAGTGTTCGTCGACCGGTTCGTGGCCCGAGCCGACGGCGCGATGGTGGTGGATGTGGCGGCTCGGGCTGTCGGCGTGGACGACGAACTTGTCGGCTTCGGTCGGATTGAAGTGGAACACGCGCGCTTCGCGATGGTCGATCCAGATCACGGCGTGGAAATGGGGGCTTGTCATCGAGCGATCTCCCGGCTTTTGATGCCGCGCGCCGAGCATTTGCGCAGCAGTGATAGGCCGAGAATAGGGGCTGCCACCGTGCTCCGGCTTGATCGGCCGCAACTTTGACCGGATCTGACCGGTGATCAGCCGCCGTGGCGCACCGGGCGGCCTTCGATCGGGTAAGCCGGGTCGTTGTAGCCCGGTGTCGAGGGATGGCCGGTGGCGACCAGGCGATCGATCAGGGCCTCGTCCTCGGCCGTGAAGGTCACGTCGAGCGCGCGGAGATAATCGGCCCACTGCGCCTCGGTGCGCGGGCCGGCGATCACCGAGGTGACCAGCGCGTTGTTCAGCACCCAGGCGACGGCAAACTGGCCGGCGGTGATGCCCTTGGCTTCGGCGTGAGCGCGGATCCGCTGCGCCATCTGCAGCGACTCGGGCCGGAACTCGGTCTGCAGGATGCGCTTGTCGTTACGGCCGGCGCGGCTGTCCTTGTCGGGTGTGGCATCGGGCGCGTATTTGCCGGTGAGCACGCCGCGCGCCAGCGGCGAATACGGCACGACACCGAGGCCGTAGAAGCCGCAGGCGGGAATGTGCTCGACCTCCGGCATGCGGTTCATCGCGTTGTAATAAGGCTGGCTGACGATCGGCCGGTCGATGCCGAGCCGGTCGCAGATGTTGCAGATTTCGGCGACGCGCCAGCCGCGATAATTCGAAACGCCGAAATAGCGGATCTTGCCGGCGTGCATCAGGTCGCCGATCGCCCGCACGGTCTCGTCGAGCGGCGTGCTGTGGTCTTCCTTGTGCAGGTAGTAGATGTCGATGCAGTCGGTGCCGAGCCGCTTTAAGCTCGAATCCGCGGCCTGCATGATCCAGCGCCGCGACAAGCCGCTGCGGTTCGGTCCTTCGCCGATCTGGTTGGCGACCTTGGTGGCGAGAATCCAGTGCTGGCGCTGAGCCTTGATGGCGCGGCCGACGACCTGTTCGGAAGCGCCGTCGCAATAGACGTCTGCCGTGTCGATGAAGTTGATCCCGGCGTTACGCGCCGAGTCGATGATGCGCCCCGACGTCGCCTCGTCGGCCGGTCCGCCGAACATCATCGTGCCGAGACACAACGGCGAAACCTTCAGGCCGCTGCGGCCGAGGGGACGGTAGTGCATGTGGAAGTTCCTTGGTTGTCGTTCAGGGTGCGGCCATACTGATATGGAATCGTCATTGCGAGGAGCGAAGCGACGAAGCAATCCAGCGCAGTGCACAGAGCTGGATTGCTTCGCGGAGCCTGTCATCGGGCGGCGCTACGCGCCGACCCGTTGGCTCGCAATGACGGGGGAGAGTTCTCGCGTGCCTAGCGAGCGTGTCGCAACGCGTCGCGGACGATGACTACTTCTTCACCAGCGGGCACGCCGGATCGGGCGGGCCGAAGGCGTCGGCGCCGGAGATATGGGCGAGGATCTTGTAGTAATCCCACGGATACTTCGACTCGTCCGGTTTCTTGACCTGCACGAGCATCAGATCGTGCACCATCAGGCCGTCTTCACGCAGC
>NZ_BADD01000561.1 GCF_000333455.1 Rhodopseudomonas sp. B29 | reverse complement strand
CGCGCTGCTGTTCTATCTGTTCTTCGACAGCCTGACGTCGCTGTATCTGATCTCGGCGATGTTCGGCCTGTTCCAGGGCGGCATCGTGCCGGCCTACGCCATCATCGTGCGCGAGGCGATGCCGGCGCGCGAAGCCGCGACCCGCGTCGGGCTGGTGATCATGGCGTCGGTGATGGGCATGTCGCTCGGCGGCTGGATCTCCGGCGTGATCTTCGACGCCACCGGCTCCTACGCCGCCGCCTTCCTCAACGGCCTCGGCTGGAACGCCCTCAACATCACCATCGCGGTGGCGCTGCTGCTGCGCGCGCGAGGGCGCGGAGCGCGAGTAGCGGTGGCTTGACGGTGCCGCCGCCTAACCGTGGCCTCCGCAGCGCGGCCGCCCGACCGCTGAGGAGCTGGTGTAGACCTCTTCTGGGCCCATAATACCAACATTGGGATGATTCCCTTCGGCAGAGCCGCTATGTTTGCGATGAAATGCGGTTCGGCGAGTCTCGCCGGCCGGCCAACTTCGTCGTCTCACTGATCGCTGCCCAAAATCACTCATGCGAAGCCAAGATCGAGATCGAAACCGGGTGCCGCTGTATCTGCAGGTCGCATCCGTGATGCGCCACAGGATCGAGTCGGGAGTCTGGAAGGTCGGGGACAAGATCTCGACGATCGAACAGCTGGAGGCCGAGTTCAACGTCGCTCGCATCACGGTTCGGCAAGGCCTCGACCTGTTGCGCGACGATGGACTGGTCGAATCCATCCGCGGCAGAGGCACTTTCGTGTCCGGTCGTCCCGCGGAGAAACACTGGTTCAATCTGGCTAACGATCTCGAGTCGGTCATCGACGACGTTCGCGACAACACCATCAAGATCGTCCATATCGACGAGAACGCCGCTCCACCGCCGCTTCAGGCCGGCGAGGGCGTCTCGGCCGCGGACTACGTTCAATTGCGCAGCGTGCAGTTCAACCGCGGCCGGCCGTTCGCGGTCGCGGACCTGCGTCTGTCTCGGGACATCTACGTGCGCGACCGGCGCACCTTTAAGCGCAAGCCGGCGCTGCCCCGAATTATGGAGATGTCCGACGTCGACATCGCGCATGCGCTGCAGGTGGTCACGATCGGGGTCGCCGATCCGGAAACCGCCGCATTGCTCCGCGTGGGACTCGGCGAGCCGACCGCCGACTGCCGTCTGGTGCTCGTCGACCGTGCCAACGTGGCGATCTACGTCGCGGAGTTTCACTACCAGCGCAATTGTTTCTCGCTTCGCCGGGATCTGGTGCCGAAGCCGCGAAAGACCGTCCGTAAGCGCGGCGACTGAGCCGATCTCCGAGCGAAGTTCGTCCCGAACGACGTGGCTCGCAACGACCGTGGGGCCGGCGCTCAGGCTCGCAGGGCCAATTGCGCGCGTAGTCCCGTCCAAACCCGTTGGAGAGAGGCGAAGCCACTCGGCGCCGAGCCGTGATCGATCGGGATCAGATTGGTATCGTCGGCCATCGCCGGTGGAACCGGATAGCAGACCGGAATGCCCGAGATGGCGGAAGCGACGACGTCGAGAACGATCACCCGGGAATCATCGAGACTCATGCCGAACCTCATCTGCGCCAGCAAACCGTCGTTCGCCAGCATGGTATCGACAAATCCACCGAGCTGACGGCGCTTTTCGCGTCGGCGGCGCGCAAATTGTCGGCACGCGCTGCCACCATTTCGGTCAAGATGCGGCGGCCTGGCGGGCCGCCGGCTGCTCCGCTTCGATCAAGCGATCGACCATGCGCCGCATCTTCATCGGCGCTGCGTCGATGCCGAGGACGATGCGTTTGGCATCCGGCGCGCGTTCCTCCTCGAGCTGAATACGTTCGAGGATGACCTTGTCTTCGCGGAAGGCCATGTCGAGACTGGCGTTGAGATCGGCGTCCATCTCGGTCTCGTCGGTGCGGAAATTGCGGACGTGGAACCAGTGCTGCAGCACGGTGCGGCCGTCGACCGGGGTCAGCACGTGGCAGGTGTACATCTGCGTGCCTTCGGAGCGTCTCTCCATGTCGGGGATGCTGCCGGTCGGGCACGAACCCATGTCGATCCTGAAGTAACACGGCGCGGTGAAGTTGTAGTAGTGCCAGCGGTCGACCATACCGGTCAGTCCGCCGAACCTGGCGAACACACCGATCGGCGGCGCGTTGCGGATCCAGCGCCAGACGCAGATTTCGTCGTCACGATAGTCGTTGTTGACCGGAACGCTGGCGCCGGCCGGCGTGCCCAGCGTGGTGGCGTGGACGAACGTCACGTGCGCGGGATCGAGCAGATTGTCGCACAGGCTGAGATAGTTGCACTCGATCCGGAGCGTGTCGCCCTGGACCGCGTGCCAGGCCGGGTCGTCGTATTGCGCGATGTGGAAGATGCGGTCCGGATCCGCATTCTTCGGGTTGCCCATATACAGCCAGACCAGGCCGTAGCGGACCTGCAGCGGATAGGCGCGGACGGCAGCGCGGGCCGGAATGATCTCCTGTCCGGGGATGAGGACGCATTTGCCGCTGCAGTCGAACGTCATGCCGTGATAGCCGCATTCGATGGTGTCGCCCTTCACCTTGCCGAGCGACAACGGCGCGAGGCGGTGCGGGCAGGCATCCTGCAGCGCCGCGATCGTTCCGTCCTGGAGCCGGTAGAGAACGATGGGCTCCTCCAGCACGACGTGGCGGGTCGGCTCACGGCCGATGCGGTCGGCCCATACGACCGGATACCAAGCCTCTTTTATGTACGTCATGGCTGTCCTGTATCGTCTGAGGGAAGGGCCGGCGGATGCTCAGTGGTAGTAAGCGCCGCCGTCGACGACGAGCGTCTGGCCGGTGATGAAGGCCGCGTGCGGGCCGGCGAAGAAGCAGACCGCGCCGGCCAGGTCGTTCGGCATCATGTCCCGCTTCAGCGCGCGATTGCGCACCGAGAATTCCGCGACCGTGCCGGCCAGCTCGGGATTGTGCTGCACGCCGTCGCTGAGCGTGAAGCCGGGCGCCACGCTGTTCACCGTCACGCCATGCTCGCCCAGCTCGGTTGCGAGCGTGCGGGTCATCGAGACGACGGCGCCCTTGGTGGCGACGTAATGCAGCATGCCGGGATTGCCCTTGAAAGCGACGCCGGAGGAGATGTTGATGATCCGTCCGGACCGCTGCGCCTTGAACTGCGGAACCACGGATTTGCAGCACAGGAACTGCCCGATCACGTTGACCTCCAGGATGCGCCGCCATTCGGCCACGCTCAGTTCCTCGAACGGCTTCAGCGTCAGCGTCGAATAGATCCCCGCGTTGTTGAGCAGGATGTCGATGCCCCCGTACGCCTGCAGCGCGGTCTCGGCCATGCGCCGTGTGTCGTCCTCGCTGGAGACGTCGGTGTCGGCGTGCGTCGCCTGATAACCCTTGCCGCGCAATCGCTCGGCAGCGGCGGCGGCGTTCTTGCTGTCGGCTATCACGATCGCGGCGCCTTGCGCCGCCAGCGCCTCGCTCGCGGCGAACCCGATCCCCATGGCCCCGCCCGTGACGATCGCCACCTTGCCGATCAAATCCATGCAGCGCTTCTCCCCGGCCGCAACGACGACTGATAAGTTCTAAAGTTAGCACAATAGACTTATGCCGCAAGCAGCCGGCTGCGCTGAAGTTGGGCAGCGCCTGCCGGAATTATCGCCGTGCAGCTCAAACATCCTAAAGTTAGGCTATTAGGGTGAAGTGGGCAGCGGGCCGGCCCGGGCGGCCGTAAACAGAGCAGGAGGTGAGGATGAATACGTCTCGATCGTGGATCGCATGCGCCGTGGTGACCGCCGCCCTGATCGGCCCGGCGGTCGCGCAGGACACCATCAAGATAGGTGTCGATCAGCCACTCACCGGCGTTGTCGCCGCATCGGGCACCATGGTCGCGGCCGGCACGAGGATCGCCGCCGAACAGATCAACGCCAAGGGCGGCATTCTCGGCAAGAAGCTCGAACTCATCATCGAAGACAACAAGAGCAATCCCACCGAAGCCGCGGCCGTCGCCGAGAAACTCATTACCCACGACAAGGTGTCGGCGATGGTCGGGGCCTGGAGCTCGACCTACACGCTGGCGGTGATGCCGAAGCTGCTCGAATATCAGATCCCGATGGTGGTCGAGACCTCGAGCGCCGACAAGATCACCACGATGGGCAATCCCTACATCTTCCGCATCAGCCCGACCAATGGCACCGAAGCCAAGAGCTTCGCCCGTTTCGTCGAGCCGCTGGGCATCAAGAAAGCCGACTTCCTGACCGTCAACAACGATTGGGGGATCGGCGCCGCCGCCGAATTCGGCAAGATGCTGAAAGACAAGGGCCTGGTCGTCAACAAGTCGCTGGTGATGGACGCGTCCGCGCAGGACGTCACGGCTCAGCTGTCGAACCTGAAGGGAACAGACAGCGACACGCTGTTCATCACAACCGGCGTCGAACAGATGACCTTGCTGATGAAGCAGGCGCAGTCGCTCGGACTGAAGCGGCGGATCGTCACCACCGGCGGCACGCTGCCGGATCAACTGATCGCCCAGGCCGGCACAGCCGCCGACGACTCGTACCACGATGCGATGTTTGCGCCGTGGTTTCCCGACACGGCACCCGATCCGGCGCTGGCGAAGACTTTCATTGCCGACTGGGGCAAGGCCGGGCTGCCGCCGGGCGGCTTGCCGGAAGGCGCACGCGGTCACGACGCCGTCTACGTCCTGGCCCGCGCGATCGAAAAGGCGGGCTCTGCCGAGCCGGAGAAGATCCGTGCTGCGCTGTGGGAGATCAGCTACGCCGGCCTCACCGGCAACATCAAGTTTGAGAAAGCCGGCCCCGTCGGCAAGGAGAGCGGCCAAAGCCCGGCTTCAACGCATCTGGTCAAGATTGACGACGGCAAGGTGACGTTGGTCAGCAAGTAACTGGCGGGCGCCGCGCAGAAGGCGGGCCGGCGGCCGATCGATGCCGGCCGCCGGCGGAACCGCCCGGGCCGGCGCGGCGTTCAATGCCGGCGCGGTCGCGCGTGCCGGCGCCGGGCCAGTGCACATCAACGAGACCAGAGATGGCCACCTCGAATCTGCCGGATCTGTATCGGGACTACATTGCCTGCCTGAACCGGCAAGACTGGGACGCCCTCGGCCGCTTCGTCGCCGAGGGCGTGCGCCACAACGGGCGGCCGCTCGGATTGTCCGGCTATCGCGCCATGCTGGAGCAGAACTTTCGCGACATCCCCGACCTGAGTTTCAAGATCGCGCTGCTGGTCTGCGAAGGCACCTCCGTCGCCGCTCGGCTGCAGTTCGATTGCACCCCGACCGCGACGTTCCTGGGACTGGCGGTGAACGGCAAAAGGCTGTCCTTTGCCGAAAACGTCTTCTACGAATTCAGGGCCGGCCGGATCGTCGAAGTCTGGTCGGTGATCGACAAGGCGGCGATCGAGGCCCAACTCGCCTGAATGCCAGCGTGACGCCAAGCCCCGCGGCGCCGGCGTTCAGGCCATTCGCGAGACCTTCGTGGGGCAGCGAGACGCCGCGCGATATGCTGTGCTTCGTGGAGTCTGTGAGCCCGCCTGGGCCTTACACCACCTGCAGCTTCGGCTTGGCCAAAACCTGCTGCGCCAACGTAACGGGGCATTCCGGTGCGTGCTTGATCTGGTCGCCGGTCTGCAGCCACGGCACCGAGGCGTTGCACAGCTTGCATTGATTATGCGCGCCGCCGTCCTCTTCGGAGACGATCTCGATGGCCGTCTTCAGCAGGGCTGCGGCGATCTTGCGGATGTCTTCGGCGGAGTCGGTCATTGGGCGATGTCCATGATGGGCGCGCGGCCCGGTGGCCGCGGCGGCAGTTTGCCGCCGTTCGGTGGCGGGTGCAACCGACCAGGCGATCAGTAGCAGGGATGACGACGGCCGTCCTGGCCGCGATAGGCGGCGGCGCTCTGCTTGCAATGCGCGCGCAACGGGCCGTCGTAGAAGGCGTAGGCATCGCCCGGGAAAACCGGCGGGCCGTAGTTGTGCGTGAACAGCCACGGATCGGTGGACAGATGCGGTCCATAGACGTGGACGTGATGCCGGTGGTGATGGTGATGCTTGTGCCGGGCCAGCGCTGGCGCGGCAGTGAGGGCGGACACCGCGGCGACGGCGAGCGCGATCTTCAGAGCTTTCATCGGACATCCTCGGGACAGCGGAAACGACGACCACGGCCGCAACGCGCGAAGCAGCGGCCGGGTTTCATCATAGTCGGGTCGGGGGGGGAGGGCACGATCTCGTTACGGACGAGGGGTGAGATTCACAGTCGCATCCGCGCCGGCACCGCTTCGGCGCCAGCCAGCCGCTCGATCTCGCGGGCAATGGCCTCGGCGTGGGCGTGATGGGCCATGTGACCGGCGCCGTCGAGCCACAACAGCCGTGCCTGCGGGATCGCCTCCGCCAGCCGCTCGGCGTGGAGCTGCGGTGGCACCACCGCGTCGGCGCGGCCGGCGACGATCGTGGTCGGCACCGCGACACCCGGGTAGCGAGGGACGTGGTCGATCAACTGATCGCGCAG
>NZ_BADD01000562.1 GCF_000333455.1 Rhodopseudomonas sp. B29 | reverse complement strand
CTAACAGACGAGCCGGGACGGTACCATTTCGACTTTGAATTCCATTGCACCGACTGTGGCGGCTATCAACTTCGTGTTCCGGAAGAAGGCAAGGGGAAGGTCAAGTGTTCAGCCTGCGGGTGCGAGCTTGGCAGTCTCGCATCGATCAACGAACGCTGCCGGCGGATCGCTGTCCGTGAATTGAAGGCGAGAGGTCTAGGCGCCTTTTTCAAGGGTTAATAGTTTTATCCAACCCGAATGTTGGTTTGTCGGGGTCTGCTGATTCACGGACTTATCAAATTGCTGTTGTGAATAGAGAATTTTGTTTTGGTGTGGTGGATGCCGGGCCCACGCGCGGTATCGCGTATCCGGTTGCTGCCAAGTGCAGCCGAATCCTTTCGGGCTATCAGCCCTGTATGCCGACCGTCGCCAAAGATGGCCCGCTTCAAAGGGTTAGGGAATCGCCGCTGCATGGCAGGCCGGTTCCGGTGACGCTTGACCGACCGCGCTGGTCCGGCGACGCTGCGGTTATGGAAACGCCTCAAGTGCAGACCGGCCATCAGCCGGCGTTCACGCTCGACTCCCGCCAGGCCTGGATCCGATTGGCGCTGGCGCTCGCCATCGGTTCGATCGGCAGCGTCGGCATGTGGTCGGTGGTCGTGGTGCTGCCGACCGTGCAGACCGAATTTGCCACCAGCCGCGGCGCCGCCTCGCTGGCTTTCACGCTGGCGATGCTCGGCTTCGGCCTCGGCGGCGTCGCCACCGGCAAGCTGACGGACCGCTTCGGCATCGTGGCGGCGATCGGCGCCGGCATCGTGCTGCTCGGGCTGGGCTATCTCGGCGCTGGTTTGTCGCCTTCCTTGGCGTTGTTCGTGCTGATGCACGGCGTGATCGGCGCCGGAGCGTCGGCGACGTTTGGCCCGCTGATGGCCGAAGCCTCGCACTGGTTCGAACGCTATCGCGGGCTGGCCGTGACCATCGCCGCCAGCGGCAATTACGTCGCCGGCACGATCTGGCCGCCTCTGGTCAATTGGGGCACGGAGACGATCGGCTGGCGCACCACCTATGTGCTGATCGGCGCCTTCAGCGCCGTGGCGATGAGTTTGCTGGTCGTCGTCCTGCGCGCCAGGATGGCCGGTCACGCGGCGACCAATCACGAAGCCGCGCTGCCGCCGCGGATCGATCTGCGGCTGCCGGCCAACACCCTGACGGCGCTGCTGTGTGTCGCCAGCGTCGCCTGCTGCGTGGCGATGGCGATGCCGCAAGTTCACATCGTCGCGTATTGCGGCGACCTCGGCTACGGCGTCGCGCGCGGCGCCGAGATGCTGTCGCTAATGTTGATGCTGGGCATCGTCAGCCGCATCGGCTCCG
>NZ_BADD01000563.1 GCF_000333455.1 Rhodopseudomonas sp. B29 | reverse complement strand
AGGTTCCACTCACTTGGGTGGTCTGGTTCGAGGCGGTGGTTTTCACCCATTCGCCGCCTCTGAGGCCGAACTTGAACTGCAGGCTGTCAGGGCCGTCGCCGGCGATATCGCGGCCGACGGCGGCGTCGGCCAGCCAGTGGGTTTCCTTGTTGGTTGCCGTGAACGTGTCGCTGCCCGTGGCGGTGCCCAGCCGCGGAACTGTGGCGGATGCGGCAAGCGAGGCAGAGTCGCTGGCCTTGGCTTCGCCGTAACGAATTTGCCCGCTGACATGCCAAGGTGAAGCCGCGAAGCGGTAGTCGAACCCAGCGGCGCCTTGCCAGCCGACCTTGGGCAGCAGATTGAAGCTCCCGCCGACATTGTTCGGGGCAGCGAAGACGGGTGGGTTGAGGGTGTAGTCGGAACGGACGGGATCGCCGCCGCTCCAGATCGCGCCGCCCTCCGCCCACAGCCGGAACTGGCGGGGCGCGTGTTGCACCGGCGCCTTGGTGCTGAACGGCAGATCGGCCGCGTAGGCGTTCAGCGGATCGGAGCGCGTGGCCGGCGCTGCGCCGGCTGTGGGCGCGGCTGCGATTGTCGTGACCGGAGCCGTCGTCGATCGCAGCGCCGCGTTGCGTTCGCGCAGGATCTTGTTCTGGCGCAGAGCCTCGTTCTCCCGGCGGATCGCGGCGTTTTCCTTCTCCAGCGCATCGATGCGCGCTTGCACGCGGTCGGCCGGCTCGGCGTGCGCGGTGCCGGCCAGCAGGCTCGAGATCGCCAAAACCGGAATGATGACCTTTTTCATATCGCCCCACTGAGATGTCTGCCTGCGCCGTGGCGGCGCCGTGCTGGCAGAAATCTTTCCGAATCGGCTGAGTGGGACCACCCGGCAAATGCCAGTGGCGCAGTTGCTTCCTGAGTGGATGTGGCAGAACTGCCGCAGCGCTGCGGCTGAACCCAACAACTCGACTAATGGCTGCGGATCACCGGCTGCGTCGTCTTCAGCAACGCGACCAGCTGGCTTTGCTGACGGGTGCGCGTCTTGCGGAAGATGCCTTCCAGATAGGAGCGCGCAGTGCTGAAGCGGATGCCCTGACGGGCGGCGGCTTCTTTCAGCGAGATGCCGCTCGCAAGCGCGGTCGCGAGGCGTGCCTCCGCCGGGCTGAGGTCGAAGAGTTGCCGCACCTGATCCTCGAACGGATCGGGCAACTCCAACGTCACTTCGCGCAGATAGATGACCGCTTGCGGCAGAGGCGGGAACAACGACGCGGCGGGAAGCGGGACGACGCTGAGCGCGACATCGCGGCCGATCTCGCCGCGTTCGCCTTCGCCCGTGGTCGGATTGGCGCGGACCATCAAGTCACCGCCGGCGCCCGGCGGCATGCCCTCCTGAACGGCGCAGACATTGGAGACGAGTTGCTGCAAGGCCAGGCTGGTTCTGCGATCCGCCGTCGACAGCACGCCTCGCTTGAGCCGCAGCGGGCTCTGCGGCGAAGCCACGATCCTTTGCGCGGCCTCGTTGAGGTCGTGCACGTGGAGCCCGGCATCGACGATGACGACGCCGAACGGCAGCGCCGACTGCGCCGCCGTCGCAACCCGCGCCGAACTGAACTTGTGAAAGATCTCGGTGGCCCGCGTCAGATGCGAGGCTATCAAACGCATCAACTCGACATCAGCAGGCGCGAAGACCTGCTGGTGTCGCCCGCGGTGCACGCCGAGATACCAGAACGACGAACCCGACGTCAGAACCTTGGCGCCGAGTCCGTCATACATATCCTGCGGCACCATCCATTCGTTCCAGAAACGGCTGCGGTGCAGCCGCTCGGCGCCGACCAGCGCTTCCTCCAGAAGGATTTCGCCGGTCGGCGCGCCGTTCAGCGCATCGGCGAACTCTGTGGAGGTTCCGGCGAACTCCGCCACATAGCGGGACTGGAATTCAGCATCGAGGGTCGGGTTGATGACATCGCCCGGGCCGACGTCGGGCCCGAAACGGGTCAGGCAACACCGTGAGGCGTTGAACAACTGCCGCAATTGTTCGATTGCTCGCGGCCACGCCGAGGCGTCAGAGGTGCCTTCGTAGATACTGCCGATTGCACGCGAAATCTGGTCTGGTCCGACAACAGACATGGCAAAGTTTCTTGCACAAAGTTTTTCGTGCTCGAAGCGAGCAGCTATTGTTGCTGTACGTAAGCGCACCGAATGTGTGGGCGAACGCCGGCCGCGTCAAACGCAAAATAGTCTCACGGCGCGCAACGATGAGGCAGCGTCACCAGCGAGATAAGATTATCGCCGTGATTCACCGCCACGTGCGTGCAGTTCACGCCGGGCTCGCGTGACGATCGTGACGAAGGACAACTATGAAGTCTCGAGGCTGCGCATCGTTGAGACTGGACATCATCGAGCCTCGCATCACCAAGCGATAAGTTACCCAGTCTTCCCGTCATCAAACTTTCACGTCACCGAGCACGCGCGATACGAAGTGCAACGGGCGTGCTCAGCGTCCGACGATCACTCCGATGACGTTCGGTGACGCGCGGTAGCTGTCCTCGATCCTGGCCCGCGCGGCGGCGCGGTTGTCGGGGGTGAGGAGGCCACGTTTCTCGGCCAGGACCATCCAGCAATAGCCCCACCAGTCGGTCAGCATGCCGGAGTCGTCGACAAGGTCGTAGCCCTGCTCGGCGGCGAAGATCCGTGCGCTCCCCTCGTCGAGCGTGTCGAGCCAAGCCAGATCCTCGGGTGCGAACATCTCGTCGTCGAGGTCGTCCGGGCAATAGTCCCAGATCGAGCGGCAGACCGCGTTGAATTCGCGGTCGATCCGATCGTCGTCGACCAGCTCGGTGCGGGCGAGCTGGTGCAGCCGCGTCAGCGACCGGGCGAAATCGGCGATGCGGGTCAGCGCCAGCTGGTCGAATGCGATGGTGGACATGTAGTTCTCACAAGCCAAGGCAATCCTACATATAGCGCCGCGGGGCGCCGAATCACTATGATATATCAGTGGCTTGCTAAATTGTTCTTAATTTGTTCTTGTCGTGCTGCGCTCTTCACGAGGAGTTCATGTCACGTCGGGGATGGTAGCGACCGCTGCAGGCCCGGGCGAGACTCCATATGCGGAGTTCGTTGCCCGCGGCGCCTGCGGCGTAACGATCACACTGTGCCCAAAACCGAGGCACAGCGCCGCAACGATGCCCTCGTCATGGGTTTCGATCCCGGCATAACATTTGTATGGTCCGGTTCCGCTCTCGTTTCAGGAAATGATCGTCCGACGTGTCAGACAAGTATGAAGTGCAGCAGGCGCCGATCGACGAGCAGGCGCTGTCCGAGATCAAGGGCGCGATCCTCGCCAAGCTGACGCTGGCGATCGGCAAGGAGGCCGTGCAGGCCACCAAGCACGATTGGTACAAAGCGGCGGCGCTGGCGCTGCGTGACCGCATCGTGCACCGCTGGCTGGTCTCCGAGAAGGAGAGCTACGACGCCGGACGCAAGCGGGTCTATTACCTGTCGCTCGAATTCCTGATCGGCCGGCTGTTCACCGACGCGCTCAACAACATGGGACTGCTGGCGCAATTCCGGGCCGCGCTCGGCGATCTCGGCGTCGGCCTCGACGACTTACGCAAATGCGAGCCCGACGCGGCGCTCGGCAATGGCGGCCTCGGCCGGCTCGCCGCCTGCTTCATGGAGAGCATGGCGACGCTGGACATCCCGGCTTTCGGCTACGGCATCCGCTACGATTACGGCTTGTTCCGACAGATCATCAATCACGGCTGGCAGCAGGAATTCCCCGACGAGTGGCTGAGCTTCGGCAATCCGTGGGAGCTGCAGCGGCCCGAGGTGGTGTACCAGGTCAAATTCGGCGGTCAGGTCGAGCAGGTCACCGACGCCAAGGGCTTCACGCGCGTGGTGTGGAATCCGGGCGAGACCGTGCAGGCAGTCGCCTATGACACGCCGATCGTCGGCTGGCGCGGCCAGCACGTCAATGCGCTGCGGCTATGGTCGGCGCGCGCGCCCGATCCGCTGCTGATCGACGTGTTCAATACCGGCGATTATCTCGGCGCCACCGCCCATGAGGCGCGCGCCGAGGCGATTTGCAAATTCCTCTATCCAAACGACGAAAGCCCGGCCGGCCGCGAACTGCGGCTGCGCCAGGAGTACTTCTTCGTCTCGGCCTCGTTGCAGGATCTGATCAAACGGCATTTGGATTCCGACGGCCAGATCCGCAACCTCGCCAAGAAGGCGGCGATCCAGCTCAACGACACCCATCCGTCGCTCGCCGTGACCGAACTGATGCGGCTCTTGGTCGACGTCCACGGCCTGCGCTGGGACGACGCCTGGCAGATCACCGTGGCGACGCTGAGCTACACCAACCACACGCTGCTGCCCGAGGCGCTCGAGACCTGGCCGCTCGATCTGTTCCAGCGCACGCTGCCGCGCCACCTCGACATCATCTACCGCATCAACGAGACGCATCTGTCGCTGGCGGAAGCGACCTGCCCCGGCGATATCGAATTCCGCGCCTCGGTGTCGCTGATCGACGAGAAGGCCGGCCGCCGCGTCCGCATGGGGCATCTGGCTTTCATCGGCTCGCATCGCATCAACGGCGTCTCGGCGATGCATTCGGACCTGATGAAGGAGACCGTGTTCCACGATCTCAACCATCTCTATCCCGGCCGCATCACCAACAAGACCAACGGCATCACTTTCCGGCGCTGGCTGACTCTGGCCAATCCGGGCCTCACTGATCTGGTCCGCGCCACTTGCGGCGACGAGGTGCTGGACGATCCGACGCGGCTCTCCAAGCTCGAAGCTTTTGCCGGCGACGCCGCGTTTCAGCAGCAGTTCCGCAGCGTCAAGCATCGCAACAAGATCGCGCTGGCGCGGCTGATCGGCGAGCGCAACAACGTCCGGGTCGATCCCGGCGCACTGTTCGACGTGCAGATCAAACGTATTCACGAGTACAAGCGGCAATTGCTCAACGTGCTCGAGACCGTCGCACTGTATCACGCCATCAAGGACGAGCCGAACCGCGACTGGGTGCCGCGCGTCAAGATCTTCGCCGGCAAAGCGGCGGCGAGCTATCGCTACGCCAAGCTGATCATCAAGCTGATCAACGACGTCGCCAGCGTGGTCAACAACGACAAGTCGATCGGCGACAAGCTCAAGGTCGTGTTCATGGCCGACTACAATGTCAGCTTGGCCGAAGTGATCATTCCGGCGGCCGATTTGTCCGAGCAGATTTCGACCGCCGGCATGGAAGCGTCCGGCACCGGCAACATGAAGCTGGCGCTCAACGGCGCGCTGACCATCGGCACGCTCGACGGCGCCAATATCGAGATCCGCGATCACGTCGGTCCCGAGAATATCGCGATCTTCGGCATGGAGGCGCTCGAAGTCGTCGCCCGCCGCTCGCAGGGGCTCGATGCCACCGACGTCATCCGGCGTTCGCCGGCGCTCGATCGCGCCATTCGGTCGATCGACTCCGGCGTGTTTTCGCCCGACGATCCGGCGCGGTTCGCCTCGGTGGCGCACGCGCTGCGCCACCTCGATCACTACATGGTCAGCGCCGATTTCGACAGTTACTACGAAGCCCAGCGTGGCATCGATGCGCGCTGGAGCGCTGGCCCGGCATGGACTCGCGCCGGCATCCTCAACGTCGCCCGCATGGCGTGGTTCTCCTCCGACCGCACCATCGCCGAATACGCCGAAGACATCTGGGACGTCCCGACCACGGTATCGCAGCGCGAGCACGCGGCGAGGCTGGCGAAGGGGTAGGGCTGAGCGTGATGGCGATCGCGCCGGGCACTGCGCAACCTCTCCCGCTTGCGAGACCTCTGCGAAACCGGCCGCGCTGGCGGTTTTGGGTTGGTGGCGGCGGTTCTTGTGATGGGATTTGTGCTGCGCGGAGCGGCTGAGCGGCTCTGACGGCTGTTTGTCAGCGGATGGAGGCTGCGGTTCGCAGGTTGTAGGCGATCGCGATCAGATCGAGGTGGAATGCGTTGGCAGCGATGCCGGCGTAGCGCATGCGGCTGAGGCAGTAGCGGCCTTTGATTTGAGAGAAGGTGCGTTCGACCGCCTGCCTCACGCGACCGATCAGCTTGTTGCGCACGCTCTGCCAGCGCGGCAGCGCCTTCTGGTGTTTGTTGCGGCGATGCTGGATGCGGTCCTTGATGCCGCGGGCTTTGAGGGCTTGGCGGCGCGCGCGCTTCTCGTAGGCCTTGTCGGCATAGACGGCCTTCTCGTCGCCGAGGACGAGATCGTCGGCGACGTCGCTCTCAGCCGTCTTGGCACCGGTCAGTTTGCGGGCCCGGATCAGGCCCGATCCCTGATCGACCGCAATATGCGCTTTGTAGCCGAAGAACAGTTTCCGTCCTGCGCCGTGCCGGGTCCAATTGGCCTGCGGGTCGTGTGACGAACGGCTCTCTGTCTCACGCGGTGTCGATCCCGACGCGGGCGTTCGCCCTGAGCTCTGAATCAGAGTGGCGTCGATCAAAGTCCCCGTCTTCAGGACATATCCGGCCGCTTCGAGCTGGCGGAGAACTTCCTGAAACAGCGCCTCCCCTAGGCCCGCCTGCTGCAAGGCATTGCGAAACCGGCACAGCGTGGTCTCGTCGGGCGTCTGCGCATCCAGCGCGAACCCGCAAAAGCGTCGAAACGAGAACCGGTCGAGCAGTGCCTCTTCAAGCCCGGGGTCCGACAGTCCGTACCATTGCTGCAGCAGCAAGGCCTTGAACATCGCCAGCGGTTCGTACGGCGGACGACCGGTCTCGCCCGGTCGCACCTTGCGGATCAGACCGGAAAGACGGTCCCAATCGATCAGACCCGAGATGCGGTCGAGCCGCTGGTTGCGCCCAAACCCCGCCGGCAGCAAAGCCTCGATGAAACTGTCCTGCGCCATCCGATCCACCTCCGCCAATGCGCAAGTGAATCACATCCGAGCCGGATAGTCAGGTTTTGCAGAGGTCTCGCTTGCGGGGGAGGGGGAGCGCTGCGCTTTGGAGCGGCTCATTGCGCTGCCGACAAGCTCGCCCGGTCCACGGCAGGCGCATCATATGACGACCGACCGCCATTGCACCGCAGCGTCTGCCGGTGCATGGTGCGGTGAAGCAAGAACAACAACGGGAGCCGACATGGACGCCAAGGTCGAGGCAGTGAGCGCCAACAGCACTGCGCATCCATTCGACGTTGCCACCGCCGCTACGTTCGACGGCACGCGCTGGCAGGGTGCGACCAGTGACGGTTATCACGCCTTCGTCGGCCAGTTCGGCGGCGCCACCGCGGCGACGCTGCTGCGGACGTTGATGCGGCAAAAGGAAATCGCCGGCGATCCGTTGGCCTTCACGGTGAATTTCTGCGCGCCGATCGCACCGGGCGGGTTCGACCTGACGCCGCGGCTGATCAAGGCGACCCGTTCGACGCAGCATTGGTCGATCGAGGCGACGCAGGCCGGCGAGGTCGCTGCGTTCGCCACCGCGGTGTTCGCGCAGCGCCGCGAGACCTGGACCCATCGCCCGACTGCGATGCCGGCCGTCAAGTCGCTCACTGAGACGCCGGTCTACACCCGCGTTGCGGCGCCGTGGATCGAGCAGTTCGAATTTCGCTTTCCCGAGGACGAGCCGAACTTCTCCGGCGCCGCTTTCGCCGAGCCGGCGAGCGCGCATACCAAGGTCTGGATCGGTCACGCGGTGCCGCGCACGCTCGACCTGCTGTCCTTGTCCGCCATCGCCGATGCGTTCTTCGCCCGCATTTTCCATGTCCGCGGCGAACTGCTGCCGATCGGCACGGTGTCGATGACGACGTATTTCCACGTCGACGCCGCCGAGCTCGCGGCCGAGCCGATCACCGCGGTGCTCGGCGTCGCCGACGCCAACGTGTTTCACAAGAGCTTCAGCGACCAGACCGGGGAACTGTGGTCGCCGAGCGAACGTTTGCTGG
>NZ_BADD01000564.1 GCF_000333455.1 Rhodopseudomonas sp. B29 | reverse complement strand
CAGCACGGCAAGCAGGAATCCCGCAAGGAACTGGGCCTGATCGCTTCGTTCCATCCCAGCGTGTTCGTGGTGCAGACCGCGACCGCGCTGCAGGGCCACTTCCTGAAGAACGTGATGGAGTTCCTCAATCACACCTCGTCGCCGGCGGTGCTCGACGTCTACACGCCGTGCCAGGCCGAGCACGGCATCGGCGACGCCGCGGCGAGCCGCCAGGCGCGCCTCGCGGTCGAGAGCCGGATGAATCCGGTGTTCGTCCACGATCCGCGCAAGGTCGGCAAGCTGGAGCGCGCGTTCTCGCTCGACGGCAATCCGGAGCCGGATCAGGACTTTGCGTCGAAGTCGATCGAATACATCGACGACGCCGGCGCGACGCAGCTGCTCAAGACCAAGCTGACGCCGGCCGACTTCGCCCACACCGAAGTCCGCTTCCGCAAACAGTTCAAGCCGTTGAAGAAGGATGCGGACGGCGTGCCGATCGATGAGTACGTCGCGCTCGACGCCGCCGCCCGCGCCGGCAAGACGCCGTTCATCTACGCGACCGACGGCGACAAGAAGCTGGTCAAGCTCTCGGTCGGCGAGAGCGTGGTGGCGCTGGTGGAAGAGCGGCGCAAATACTGGCGCACCTTGCAGGTGCTGGCCGGGTTCGATGTCCGTGCCCTCGACGAAGCGCACAGCGCTGAACTCAGCGCGCTGCAGCACCAATACGAGGAGCAGGTGAAAGCGCGCGAGTCGTCGCTCGACCAGATCGCGCGCGGCATGAGCGAACTCGCAGCGTCGTCCAACGCTCCTGCCGGAAATGGCTTCGCGGCGCTGATGAACGGCTTCGCCCCGGTTCCGGCCGCGGCGGCGCCGAGCAATGGCGCCAAGGTGGCTAATGGTGCCGAGCCGATCCACATCGACGATGCGGATCTGGACAAGTGCACCAACTGCAAGAGCTGTTACCAGGACGTGCCTGAAGTGTTCGAACTCACCAAGATCGTCGTCGGCGGCGCCAGCAAGGACGTCGCTCACGTCATCCCCGGCGTGTTCGGCAAGCTCAAGGTGACGCCCGAGCTGTCGGCCAAGCTGAGCCGCGCGGCGGCGAACTGCGACGCGGAGATCATCCGATGACCGGCGTTTCCGTCTCCAACGACGTGCTGCGCTACCAGCAGGCGCGCAGCGCGCTGGAAAGCTCCAAGACCGAGCTGGAAGAACTGCAGGCCAGCGAAGCGGTCGGCGTGTTCCAGAAGCAGCTCGCGCTGCTGCAGAAGCGCCTGGTCAACGACCCGGCGTCGCTGCGCAACATGTTCATCGCCGACGGCACCCAGGCCATCGTCTGGGAATTCCAGCAGCCCGAGCTCGGTGAAGCCTTCACCACCACGCTGTGGAATCTGCTCGCCCGCGGCGATGACATGAGCATCATCCTGCAGCGCTTCATCTGGGCGCTGCCGCTGAAGTTCAAGCGCAAGTTCATCAAGGCGATCGACGTGCACCTGCGCGGTCGCTACCCGATGTTCGAAAACCTGTCGGAAGGCTGGCCGGGCGAGGCGTTCATCCCGCCCTACATCCGCCCGGCGGAAGAGCGCGCGATCGACTTCGGACTCGTCAACCAGGGCTATCTTGGCTACCAGTCGATCGGCTACTCGCTGCGCGAGTGCGAGCTGTTCGTCTGGCTCGAAGTGATGCGCGACAAGCAGTGCGACGACAAGCCGTGCGAACTCGGCGTGCTGATCCAGGGCAAGAAGGAGCCCAAGGGCGGCTGCCCGGTGAAGATCCACATCCCCGAGATGCTGGACCTGCTCGGCAACGGCAAGCATCGCGAAGCACTCGAACTGATCGAGAGCTGCAACCCGCTGCCGAACGTCACCGGCCGCGTCTGCCCGCAGGAACTGCAGTGCCAGGGCGTCTGCACCCACACCAAGCGGCCGATCGAGATCGGCCAGCTCGAATGGTACCTGCCCGAGCATCAGAAGCTGGTCGATCCGAACGCCAATGCGCGCTTCGCCGGCCGCATATCGCCGTGGGCGGCGGCGGTGAAGCCGCCGATCGCGGTGGTCGGCTCCGGCCCGTCCGGCCTGATCAACGCGTACTTGCTCGCGGTCGAAGGCTTTCCGGTCACGATCTTCGAGGCGTTCCACGACCTCGGCGGCGTGCTGCGCTACGGCATTCCGGAATTCCGCCTGCCCAACACGCTGATCGACGACGTCGTCGAGAAGATCATCCTGCTCGGCGGCCGCTTCGTGAAGAATTTTGTGGTCGGCAAGACCGCGACGCTCGAAGACCTCAAGGCCGAGGGCTTCTGGAAGATCTTCGTCGGCACCGGCGCCGGTCTGCCGACCTTCATGAACGTGCCGGGCGAGCATCTGCTCGGCGTGATGTCGGCCAACGAGTTCCTGACCCGCGTCAACCTGATGCGCGGTCTGGATGATCGCTACGAGACGCCGCTGCCTGAGGTGAAGGACAAGAACGTCTTCGTCATCGGCGGCGGCAACACCGCGATGGACGCGGCGCGCACCGCCAAGCGGCTCGGCGGCAACGTCACCATCGTGTATCGCCGCACCAAGAGCGAGATGCCGGCCCGCGTCGAGGAGCTGCATCACGCGCTGGAGGAAGGCATCAATCTCGCAGTGCTGCGCGCGCCGCGCGAATTCATCGGCGACGACCACACCCATTTCGTCACCCACGCGCTCTTGGACGTCAACGAACTCGGCGAACCGGACAAGTCCGGCCGCCGCAGCCCGAAGCCGACCGGGCAGATCGAACGGGTGCCGGTCGACCTCGTGATCATGGCGCTCGGCAACACCGCCAACCCGATCATGAAGGACGCCGAGCCCGGCCTGAAGACGAATAAGTGGGGCACGATCGAGGTCGAAGAGGGCTCGCAGCGTACCTCGATCAAGGACGTCTACACCGGCGGCGACGCCGCGCGCGGCGGCTCCACCGCGATCCGCGCGGCCGGTGACGGCCAGGCGGCGGCCCGCGAGATCGTCGGCGAGATTCCGTTCACGCCGGCGGAGATCAAGGACCGCGTCGAACGCGCCGCCAAGTACACCGAACTCGGCCAGATCGCGCAGACCATCGTCGACAAGGTGCCGCTCGCCGGCGGCATCGTCGAGTTCACCGTGCGGGCCCCGATGGTGGCGCGCTCGGCGCAGGCCGGACAGTTCGTCCGCGTGCTGCCGTGGGAGAAGGGCGAACTGATCCCGCTGACGCTGGCGGATTGGGACGTGGAGAAAGGCACCATCGATCTCGTCGTGCAGGGCATGGGCACCTCGTCGCTCGAGATCAACCGGATGGCGATCGGCGACGCCTTCACCGGCATCGCCGGCCCGCTCGGCCGCGCCAGCGAACTGCACCGCTATGAGGGCAACCAGACCGTGGTGTTCTGCGCCGGCGGCGTCGGCCTGCCGCCGGTGTATCCGATCATGCGCGAGCATCTGCGGCTCGGCAATCACGTCACGTTGATCTCCGGCTTCCGCGCCAAGGAGTTCCTGTTCTGGACCGGCGACGACGAGCGCGTCGGCAAACTCAAGCAGGAGTTCGGCAGCCAGCTGTCGCTGATCTACACGACGAACGATGGCTCCTACGGGGTGAAGGGCTTCGTCACCGGGCCGCTGGAAGAGATGATGAAGGCCAATCAGGAGGGCAAGGGCCGCAAGATCGCCGAAGTGATCGCGATCGGCCCGCCGCTGATGATGCAAGCGGTGAGCGATCTGACCAAGCCGTACGGCGTCAAGACCGTGGCGAGCCTCAACTCGATCATGGTCGATGCCACCGGCATGTGCGGCGCCTGCATGGTGCCGGTGACCATCGACGGCAAGATGGTCCGCAAGCACGCCTGCATCGACGGCCCCGAAATCGACGCCCACATCATCGACTGGGACAAGTTCCTCCCCCGCTTCAGCGCCTTCAAGGCGCAGGAGCTGGAGAGCAAGAAAAAGCATGGGTTCGTGTAACGCGACCTATCTATTGTCATTCCGGGGCGCGCGAAGCGCGAGCCCGGAATCCATAACCACCGCCGGGAGTATGGATTCCGGGCCTGCGCGCAAGCGCGCATCCCGGAATGACGAAAGCGATGGCCTATTCGCGGTGGTCTCTTCAAATGGCCGGGTACTCCCGGCCGTTTTTCGTTGCGCAGTCACTCCGCGTTTTGCGCCGTCACCCTGAGGTGGCCGCGTAGCGGCCCTCGAAGGGCGACGGCAGGGCATTGCCTTCGAGGCCATCTTCCTTCGCTACACTTGCCCCCCTTACGGCACCAGATACAACGAACCGCTGCTGCGTCCGGCCTCGAGGTCGGCGTGGGCCTTCGCCGCGTCGCGCAGGGCATAGGGCCGCGCGTTTGCGGCAAGGACGCCTTGCTCGATCAGCGACAACACCGCCTCAGCGCCCGTCTGATAGTCCTCGAGCCGATTGACGTAGCCCATCACGCTGGGACGGCCGAGCATCAGGCTGCGCTGCGGGCCGAGGTCCTCGACGGCGATCGGCGGAATCGGGCCGGCGGATTGGCCGATGCTGGCCACGACGCCGAACGGCCGCACGCAGGCCAGGGTCTTGGCGAGCGTCGTGCCGCCGACGCCATCGATCGCGAAGTCCACGCCGCGTCCGGAGGTGAGAGTGCTGATCGCCGCGGCGAAATCGGCGTCGCGGCCGACGATGACGTGGTGCGCCCCGGCGCGCCGTGCAGTCTCGGTCTTGGCGTCGGAGCCGACGGTCCCGATCACCGTGGCACCGAGATGGTTCGCCCAGCGCGTCAGCAATTGTCCGAGGCCGCCGGCAGCGCTGTGGACCAGCACGACGTCGCCGGCGCGGACCGGATAGACCCGATGCAACAGCATCTGCGCGGTGACGCCCTTGAGAAACACCGAGACGACCGACTCGTCGGTCAGCGTTGCCGGCAACGGCAGCGCGCGCCATGCCGGCAGATTGCGCTCCGCCGCATAGGCGCCGACCGGGGCGCCGGCGTAGACGATGCGCTCTCCGATCCGCGACGGCGCGACGTCGGAGCCGACGTCGGTGATGACTCCGACGGCTTCGACGCCCGGAATGCCCTGCGGCAGGGCGTAGAGCCCCACGCGCTGATAGATGTCGAGGAAGTTCACGCCGATCGCGGTCTGCCGGACGCGCACCTCGTTCGGGCCAGGCGGCGCCAGATCGATCTCGGCGATTTGCAGTTGCTCGGGCCCGCCCGGCGATTTCAGGTGGATCACTTCGACCATTGTGTTCTCCGACATGCGATGGCGGCAGTTTGCGACGCTGCCGTCATGTGCGAAATTCCCGATAATCGCGCAGTCGATGGGGAATTATGCACATGCTCGACTGGGAAGATCTTCGGCATTTCGCGGCCTTGGCGCGCGAAGGCAGCCTGTCGGCCGCGGCCCGGGTGATCGGCGTCGACCATGCCACGGTGGCGCGCCGGGTCGCCGCGCTGGAAGCGGCCACCGGACTGAAACTGGTCGACCGACGCGCCCGCGCCTACGCACTGACCGACGATGGACGCCGCATCGCCGCCATTGCGGCGCGCATGGAGGAAAGCGCCTTCGCGGCGGAGCGCGCCGCGCAGGCGTCGAGCCTGCGGCTCCGCGGCGCCGTCTCGATCAGCGCGCCGCCGGCCTACAGCAGTGCGATGATCGCGCCGCGTCTGATCGAACTGAAGCGGCGGCACCCGGGCATCCTGATCACCCTCATCGGCGAAAAGCGCAGCGCGTCGCTGCAGCGGCGCGAGGCCGATCTGGCGCTGCGCCTGAGCCGGCCGACCGAGCCGGGCCTGGTCGCGCGCAAGATCGCCAGCATCGGCTTCGGCCTTTACGGAGCGCCCGATT
Source organism: Rhodopseudomonas sp. B29 (assembly GCF_000333455.1). Lineage (GTDB taxonomy): Bacteria > Pseudomonadota > Alphaproteobacteria > Rhizobiales > Xanthobacteraceae > Rhodopseudomonas. The sequence continues at coordinate 6,474 of NZ_BADD01000564.1, read as the reverse complement.
ATCTCAAGGCGACGCCCGCGCATGCGTGGTCGTTTATCGCCTACGACAGCAGTATGAACGACACGCCGCAGCAGAAATGGCTGATGTCGCTGGCCGGTGACAACGAGATCGCGCTGCGCACCAGCAATCTCGGCAATCAGGTGATCGCGGCGCAGACCGGGCTCGGCGTCGCCGTGTTGCCGCGCTTCGTCGGAGATATCAGCGCCGGGCTCGAGCGCCGCCAGATCGCGCCGGCCACGGTCGGCCGCGACGTCTGGCTGGTGGTCCATCGCGATCTGCGACGGTCCGCCGTGATCCGCTCGGTGATGGAATTTCTGGTCGAATGCGTCAAGGCGGGGTGACGCAGCGCCAATTGCAATCTCAGTCGCCCTCGATCTTCACCCCGTCCTGCATCCCCACGATCTTCGCCCGATAGGCTTCGGCATCGCCGAAATCGGCGAAGCCCTGGTAGTGCGGATGCGGGCCGAGCACGCGGCGGGCGTGTTTGATCGGGCACCAGTACACTTCGGTCCGCGCCGCGACTTCGCGCGCGAAGGCGATCACGCCGTTGCCGTAGGAGCAGTAGGCGCAGTTGATCTTTTCGAGCAGGTTCAGATAGGCGAGATGGTGGCGGTCGAACACCAGATAGTCGTGGCGGCGCACTTTCGGGATCTTGTAGATCGGAAAGCAGATCGCCTGATACGCCATCACGCTGACATCGAGGATCACGAACGGCACGATCAGCGCGTAGATCACCGGCGCGGTGATGACGATCCACGGATTGGCGTTGCGGATATATTGCGACAGCGTCGTCTTGATGGCGCGGTGCAGGCGCTCGACACCCTGCTCGAACACGATTCGCTGGTTGTCGAGATGCCAGCGCAGCGCCTCGCGGCGCTTGGCCAGTTCGACCTCGATCTCGGCCTCGACCGCACGCAGCTTCGCCATCAGGTCGTCGAGTTGCGTGGGCATGTGGGGATCCCTTCCGGCTGCGCAGCTGCATCCACCGGCGCATGGAACACCGCCTCGCGCAACCGTATTCCCCCGGCGCCGCAAAATTCGCCTCCGGCGCTGCCGCGGCAGGGTGCCAAATCGCGCCGAACGCCTTAAGTTGCGGTCATGCCCAAGAGCCAAAACTCCGCCGCCGCGACGCCAGCCGCTTCCTCAGCCGTGACCGCCACGCCGCCCGCCGGCGTCAAGGCGCCCGGCAAGGGCGACCATGTCTTCCTGGTCGACGGCTCGTCCTACATCTTCCGCGCCTATCACGCGCTGCCGCCGCTGAGCCGCAAGTCGGACGGGCTGCAGGTCAATGCCGTGCTCGGCTTCTGCAACATGCTGTGGAAGCTGCTCCGCGACATGCCGCCGGATAACCGGCCGACGCATCTCGCCATCATCTTCGACAAGTCGGAAGTCACGTTCCGCAACGAACTCTATCCCGATTACAAGGCGCACCGGCCGCCGGCGCCGGACGATCTGATTCCGCAATTCGCCCTTATCCGCGAAGCCGTGCGGGCGTTCGATCTGCCGTGCCTGGAACAATCCGGGTTCGAGGCCGACGATCTGATCGCCACTTACGTGCGCCAGGCCTGCGAGGCCGGTGCGACGGCGACGATCGTGTCGTCCGACAAGGACCTGATGCAGCTCGTGACCGACTGCGTGGTGATGTACGACACCATGAAGGACCGCCGCATCGGTGTGCCCGAGGTGATCGAGAAATTCGGCGTGCCGCCCGAGAAAGTGGTGGAGGTCCAGGCGCTGGCCGGCGACAGCGTCGACAATGTGCCTGGCGTGCCGGGCATCGGCATCAAGACCGCGGCGCAGCTCATCAACGAATATGGCGACCTCGACACGCTGCTCGCCCGCGCGTCCGAGATCAAGCAGCCGAAGCGGCGCGAGGCGCTGATCGAGAACGCCGAGAAGGCGCGGATCTCGCGCAAGCTGGTGCTGCTCGACGACCACGTGAAGCTCGACGTGCCGCTGGAAGAGCTCGCGGTGCACGAACCCGACGCGCGCAAGCTGGTGGCGTTTCTCAAGGCGATGGAATTCACCACGCTGACGCGGCGCGTCGCCGACTACGCGCAGATCGATCCGTCGGATGTCGAGGCGGAGACCGCGCTGAAGTCTTCACCTCTCCCGCTTGCGGGGGAGGTCGGCGCGCGCAGCGCGACGGGTGGGGGCACTGCCACGAGCGGTGACCTCTTTTCGTCGCTCGAGCCCTCACCCCAACCCTTCCCCGCAAGCGGGGGAGGGGGGGCGCCGCAGGCGGGGCAAGGTCCGGTGAACGCCGGCCGCGGCCGCGACGGAAAGCCCGGCGCGATGTTGACGCCGCAGGGGCTGGCGGAGCAGCGCGCTGTCGAGGCGCGTCGTGTTCCGGTCGATCGCACGCGCTATGGCGTGGTGCGGACCGGTGATGAACTCGGCGGCTGGATCGCCCGCATCCATGATGCCGGCTTCGTGTCGCTGACGGTGATCGCCAGTTCGATCGATCCGATGCAGGCCGAGCTGGTCGGCGTCGCGCTGGCGCTCGGACCCAACGACGCCTGCTATCTGCCGCTGGCGCACAAGCAGGCGGGCGATGGCGACGGGCTGTTCGCAGCCGGCCTCGCGCCCGATCAGCTCGGTGCGCGCGCCGCGCTGGAGGCGCTGCGGCCCATTCTGGAATCACCCAGCGTCGCCAAGATCGGTGTCGATCTCAAATTCGCCGCGGTGCTGCTGGCGCAGCACGGCATCGTGTTGCGCAATCTCGATGATCCGCAGCTGATGTCCTACGCGCTCGACGCCGGCCGCGGGAGCCATGCGCTCGATGCGCTGAGCGAAAGCAATCTTGGTCACACGTTGCATACGCTGTCCGAACTCACCGGCAGCGGCAAAGGCAAGATCACCATCGATCAGGCGCCGATCGAGCGCGCCGCCGCTTATGCGGCCGAGCGCGCCGACGTGTCACTGCGGCTGTGGCGCGTGCTGAAGCCGCGCCTTGTTGCCGGCTCGATGACGGCGGTGTACGAGACGCTGGAGCGGCCGCTGGTCGGCGTGCTGGCGCGGATGGAGCGGCGTGGCATTTCCATCGATCGCCAGGTGCTGTCGCGGCTGTCGCACGACTTCAGCCAGACCGCGGCGCGGATCGAGGCGGAGATTCGCGAACTCGCCGGTGAGGACATCAACATCGGCAGCCCCAAGCAGCTCGGCGACATCCTGTTCGGCAAGATGGGCCTGCCGGGCGGCAGCAAGACCAAGACCGGCGCGTGGTCGACGTCGGCGCAGGTGCTCGACGAACTCGCTGAGCAAGGCCACGAATTCCCGAAGAAGATCCTGGAGTGGCGGCAGGTTTCAAAACTGCGCTCGACCTACACCGACGCGCTGCCGAATTACGTCCATCCGCAAACCCACCGCGTCCACACCACCTACGCGCTAGCCGCCACCACCACCGGGCGGCTGTCTTCGAACGAACCGAATCTGCAGAACATCCCGGTGCGCACCGAGGACGGGCGGAAAATCCGCCGCGCCTTCGTGGCGACGCCGGGCCACAAGCTGGTGTCGGCGGACTACTCGCAGATCGAACTACGCTTGTTGTCCGAAGTCGCCGACGTGCCGGCGCTGCGCAAGGCGTTTCAGGACGGCATCGACATTCACGCGATGACGGCGTCGGAGATGTTCGGCGTGCCGGTCGATGGCATGCCGTCGGAGATTCGCCGCCGCGCCAAGGCGATCAATTTCGGTATCATCTACGGCATCTCGGCGTTCGGCCTCGCCAACCAGCTCAGTATTCCGCGCGAAGAAGCCGGCGCCTACATCAAGCGATACTTCGAGCGCTTCCCGGGCATCCGCGCCTATATGGACGAGACCCGCGACTTCTGCCGAACGCACGGCTACGTCGAGACGCTGTTCGGCCGCAAATGCCACTACCCGGACATCAAGGCGTCGAACCCGTCGATCCGCGCCTTCAACGAACGCGCTGCTATCAACGCGCGGCTGCAAGGCTCCGCCGCCGACATCATCCGCCGCGCCATGGTGCGGATGGAGGAAGCGCTGGCCGAGAAGAAGCTCAGCGCGCAGATGCTGCTGCAGGTCCACGACGAACTGATCTTCGAAGTGCCGGAAGCCGAGGTCGAAGCGACGCTGCCGGTGGTACGCAGCGTGATGCAGGACGCACCGTTCCCGGCGGTGCTGCTCAACGTCCCGCTGCAGGTGGATGCGCGGGCGGCGGATAATTGGGACGAGGCGCATTAGTGGCGCTGATCGCTATGGGTTGCTGATCCGCGGCGGGCACTGCGCACCTCTCCCGCCTGCGGGAGAGGTCGGATCGCGAAGCGATCCGGGTGAGGGCACTCTTATCCGCGAGTGGCTGACTCAGTGCTTGGGGCGCCCTCACCCCAACCCTCTCCCGCAAGCGGGAGAGGGAGCGCGCTGTGCCGGTGGTGCTGCTGCGGCCAACACGACGGGCGTTATATGCGCTTGCTCCGTTGATACCCTCCCCACACCGCTGGCATCCGCTCGCTGCGGCGGCTAGATTGCGGCGTCTTTCCAAGAGCCCAGAGAGTCCGCCGTGTCCAAATCCGCGTCCCGCGCCCGTCTTGCCGACATCATCCGCGCCCGCTCGTTCGGCCGCGGCGAGATCACGCTCGCGTCGGGGCGCAAGAGCGACTTCTATTTCAATCTGAAGCCGACGATGCTCGATCCGGAAGGCGCGGCGTTGCTGGCCGAGCTGACCTACGAGGCGCTGCGCGACGAGAAGGTCGATTATGTCGGCGGGCTGGAGATGGGCGCAGTGCCGCTGGCCGGCGCGATCGCGCAGCTGTCGTGGCTCAAGAACCATCCGATCGCGGCATTCTTCGTGCGCAAGAAGCCCAAGGAGCACGGCGCGCGGCTGTCGGTCGAGGGCCTGGCGAAGGGCGAGAGCCTGGCCGGCAAGCGCTGTGTTATCGTCGAGGACGTCACCACCACCGGCGGTTCGGCCATTAAGGCGGTCGAGGCGGTGAAGGAATCCGGCGCCGAGATCGTGCTGGTGCTGACGATGGTGGACCGCGAAGAGGGAGCCACCGAAGCCTTCGCCGGGGCCGGGCTGCCGTTCCGCTCGCTGTTCAAGGCCAGCGAATTCCTCAAGGGCTGAGGCGCCGCGCCAGGCTGCCGCAACCGCTTGTTTACCATCCCGAACTAAAGTCGCGACAGCCGCAGCCGTAGAGCTGCGGGCCTTTTGGTTGCGTCGGGTGGAGCGGGCGTTGCGTCGAGTCTCAACGAAATTACGCCTGTGGCGCGGCCTCGCGCTCGCCGCTCTGATCGGCCCGCTGGCACTGCCGAGCGCGGCATCGTCACAGAGCCTGTTCGATTTCCTGTTTGGCCAGCAGCCGCAGCAGCAGCGCCGTTCGGCGCCGGCGCAGGCCAGCTTCTTTGCCGATCCGTTCGGCCAGCAGCCGGCTCAGCAGCCGCAACCGCAGCGGCAGGTCGCCTCTGGTGGCGGCGGTCCGGCGTTCTGCGTGCGTAGCTGTGACGGCAAGTACTTCCCGCTGCAGGTTCGTGCCGGTGCCACGCCCGCCCAGATGTGCCAGGCGTTCTGCCCGGCCGGCAACGCCAAAGTGTATTTCGGCAGCACAATCGACTACGCGACCGCCGCCAACGGTCAGCGTTACGCCGACAGCGACAACGCTTTCGCCTATCGCAAGGCGCTGAAGCCGGACTGCACCTGCAACGGCCGCGATCCCGCCGGCCTTGCGCCGGTCGACCTGTCACAGGATCCGACGCTTCGCGCCGGCGACGTGGTGGCGACCGCCGACGGACTGGTCGCCTTCACGGGCGTAAGGCTCGGCGTCGAACAGACACCGGATTTCACCCCGGTCGCCGACTACCCGGGCCTCACCGCTTCGCTACGCACCCGCCTTGGCGAGATGAAAGTCGCGCCGGTCAATGCCGACCTGCTGGCCCAGGAAGCTGCGCCAGCAGGCCGCGATGTGTCGCTGCCGCTCCCGGCGACGCCGAAGCCGATCCCAGGCAAGCGCGCCGGGATCGACTGATCCGCGGCATCGCCGACACGACAGTGCTGGTTTCTCTGCTTTAGAACGTCGCGGCGACGCCGAGGCGCGGGCCGTGGGTGTAGCGATCGGGTAGATAGTTGGCGGTGTTCTGGCGGGTGTTGAACATCGTCAAAGCGTCGATCCGGTAGCTCGCGGAGAGCTTGACGTTGGGCTGCACCCAATACGACACTCCGACCTGGAGATCGGCGCTGATCGCCGTTGAAAAAAGGTCCTGCGCCGTGGTCGTGTTGGGGCCGAAATTGTTCCCGGCTTGGCTTGGAAGAAACGGCGTTATTGTTTGAACAATGGACGCGACGTTCACCTGTTTCTGATTGCCGAACAGCACAGCGACATCGGCCAGATAGTCGAAGGCCCAGCCGGCAGCCAGCGGCACCGCGCCTTCGATGCCGATTCGCGGGCCGACGCCGATGAAGCTGGAGAGGGTCTCGCCCGCATTGACAGTTGATTGAGACAGCTGGCGACGAGGATC
>NZ_BADD01000565.1 GCF_000333455.1 Rhodopseudomonas sp. B29 | reverse complement strand
CCAGAAGCAGGAAGTCCGCAACTTCGCCCGCGCCATGGGGCTCGAGCAGGTGGCTGAGGCGATCTGAGACAGAGAAGAACGGGCGCATCGACCATCACGCAGCCTTGGTGTCTTCCCTCCTTACTTAGCTGTCATTGCCGGGCTTGACCCGGCAATCCATCTTCTTGGAAAAGCTTACGTTGCTAAGCGCTTCGCGCGCGATGGATGCGCGGGTCAAGCCCGCGCATGACGGCGTTGGGTGGCGACGCTCTGAGCCACATGCAGTCAGGGTGACTGTCGACCCTGCTCTCTGCGTTACAAATCAATCAGATACTGAATCGCCGAACGGCTCGGCATGAAGAAGTAGCCGCCGCCTTTCAGTGTCACGAAGCTCTGCATGCCGCGCAGCGTCACCGGGCCTGCGGCGGTGGGGATGGTGAAGACGCGGTGTTCGTCGGGTTCGCCGGTGGCGGTCGAGACGATCGGATCGGGCTCGTCGGTCAGCGTGTGGAACGAAGGCAGCGACACCCAGCTCTGCTGCACCAGTTCGAACTGCCGCTCGACATCGGCGCAAACCGCGACGAACAGCAAACCCTTCTCGGACGTGCCGTCCTCGTCGCGGACGAACGAGCGTCCGCGGCGTAGCAGGCGATGCCGCGCGGTGATCTGCTGCTGGCTCGGATCGCCGGGCTGCAGGCTGTCGCGCGGATTGGCGCGGCGGATATGAGCGCCGAACGGACAGCGCAGCCCCTGCGGATCGTCCTCGCCGTAGGAGAAGTCGTTGTCGCGGTCGTAAGCCTGTTTGGAATCGTTGTGCGACGTCTTGCGGCGCTTGTTGTAGCTCGCCGAGTTGGGCTGATCGATCAGCGGCACGCCGCTGCGCCAGCGTCCCATCAGCTTGGCGGCGACCCATTCGGCCGACGGCTTCTCGCCGATGACCGCATCGAGGTCGCGGTACGCTGACAGCTCCTGCGCCTTGGCTTCGGTGAAGGCGCGGAAGCCATCGACGTCCTGGACGAACTGGCGGATCGCCATGAAGCTGCCGTTACGGCCGAAGTCGCGCACCGGCCTCGCCGGCGCGTCGGAGTGGAAGTTCGGATACCGCGTCGGAAATTCATCCGCCAGGATCGGCAGATGATTGGCCGGATCGGACGCCGCGTCGACCAGCGGGCTCGGCGGGTAGTAGCCCTGGTTGTTGCGATAGCCGAGAAGGAACTCGCCCGGCTCGACGATGTCGCGCGCCAGCGCGCCCTTGGAGTGGCGCTGCGTGCCCTTGATCACCGGCTGCGAGATGCCGTCGACGAAACCGAAATGTTCGTAGTCGAGCGACGTCTTGGTTTCGCCGTCGACCTCGACGGTGACCGGTTCGGTTTCGACCACGTAGAGCAGCGCCTCGCGGCCGCCGAGCAGCTCGGCGTGTTGGTCCAGCGCGGCGCGGCAGACGTCGCGGCTGCGGCCGTACAGGAACAGCGCGGCGTCGACGGCCGGGACGTCGTTCGCATCATCGAGCGCGGCGTCGACCCAATCCCAGCGCTCCGGCCGCGACTCGCCGAAATCGCGCAGGATGTTGGCGCGCTGCGCCATGCCGATGTTGAAGGCGGCCGGAAAGGTCGTCAGCCCGTCTCGGCCGCCGGGCTGCGACAGGCCGAGCTTGCCGAGCCCTGAGGCCGAGAACGCCACAAAGGTCGCGACGTTTTGCGGCTTGTCGCCGCCGACATGCGGATGATCGCCGAAACTGATCGGCCCGAGCGCCGCGCGCCGGGCGCTCGCCGCTGCGTCGTGTAGCAGAGCAGGGTCCGGCATCATCGCGGCGAGCCATGCTTTGCGCGCGGCGGCGTCCGCCGGCAGGCGGATCAGCGCGGTCGCGGTGTAGGGCAGGTGGCCCATGGCGCGGAACACCAGCGACTGCACCTCGGTGGTTTCGATCGAATCGACCGGCCGGGTCATCGAGCCGAAGCAGTCGAGCCAGGCGCGCGCCGCCGTATCGGTCGTGGCACGGACCAGACCGTCGTGAATCATCGCGTTGCGGCGGATCTCGTCGGTGGTCAGCTTCGGATAGCGGTTGTACCAGAACTGCGTCGGCACCTGCTGACGCCGCACCCAGCGTTTGAACCGGTCGCCGTCCTGAGCGCCGTCGTAAATGAGGAAGCGCGTGCGCGGAAAGCCGACGCCGTTGCTCCACGCCGCCGATTGGCCGGCATGGGCCTTCATGACGAAGTCTTCGAGATAGCTCTCCCAGCTGCCGTCGTAGTTGGCGAGGAAGATCAGCTTGTCGGTGCCGGGCGGGCGGAACCACTTCGCCTTGTGGATCGTGCCCATGTTGAGCACGAAGCCGGGGCGATACCAGTAGGTCACCAGCTCCTTGATGCCCCACAGCGACAACGCCAGCGTCAGCTTGCGAAACCAGCCGGGCTTCAGCGCCGTCACGGCCGTGATGTGGTTCTGCACGAAACCCGGATGGTTCTCGCTGGCGGCGATCTGCCGGACCTTGTCCAGGTCGGGATCGCTGTCGTCGGGGACGTCCTTGTTCTCGTAGTAACGCAGCACGCCGAGGAACAGCGCGATCAGTACGGCGAGCTTGAGCGCAACCAGCAGAATCCCGCCGATCACTGCGAGCGCCAGCCGGCCGCTATAGACCGCGTCCGAGAACGGCTCGATGGCGAAGTAGATCGCCTGCGCGGCGATCAGCACCAGCGCGCCGCTGATGGTCCAGATCGTCAGGAAGGTCGGCGACGTCGCCAGCGCGATCAGCGATTCCGTGCCGGAGCGCTCGACATAGTCGGAGATCATCAGACGTCGCCGGCTCGGCCGGATCAGATACTCGGTATAGGCCGCGCCGCGGGCGAACAGCGCCTGCAGCCGCTGCTTGCGCGGCCCGTCCTGCGCGGCGTCGATGATGCGCTTCAGCTCCGGATCCTGCCGGATCAGCTTGCGGACATAGTCCAGCGCCAGCATCGCTCGGCCGCCGAGGCTGGCGTGGTTCTCCAGATAGTCCTGCAGCGCGTCCGAGGCGAACTGCGTCAGCTCGCGCTGGCGCACGATGTCGCCGACGGCGAATTCCGGCGTGCCGTTGAAGTTGAGGCCGATCGCGCCCCACGGCCGGGTCTGCAGATCGAGTGTGTAGTCGCGTAGCAGCTGCAGCAGCGGCTTGCCGGCGCCGTCTTGGACCGCGGCGAAGATCGGCGCCAGCATCGGCTCGGTGGCGCCGGCGACGCTGCGCAGCGCCGCGTCGACGGCGCCGTCGGCATTGAGCTCGAGCAACAGATGCGGCGCCGGTGCACCGGGCTCGCCGGTATCGATCAGCGTCATCGAGGCGAAATGAATGATGCCGGTCGATTGCAGCGCCGCCACCATGTCGGGCCGCGCCGGATTGCCGAGCGCGCTGATCTGCGCGCGTAGCGCGTCGAGGTCGGCGTCCGCCGCGATCGGCGCGCAGACGACGATCATATTCTGAGTCGCCGGGGCGGTCTGCGGCTCGAACTCCATGTCGAAGCGACGCGGGAACGGCCCGACCCAGCCGATCGATTTGCCCCATTTGTCCGCAGCGGCGCGCAGACTCGGCTGCGACAACAGCACGCGGAAGGTTTCGGCGATCTGAGCGGTCGCTACCCATCTGCCGAGACACACATGGGTGCCGTCGCCGAACAGCAGTTCCGGCTGCACCGGCCGGTCGGCGCGAAACTCACCAGGCGAGACGAAGGCGCGCTTGTCGCTCAGCGCCGACATCGTTGCCACCATCAGCACCGAGCCGGCACGCACCTTGCGCTGCCGCGGTGTGTTGTGGGCGATGACGCCGTCCTTCCTGGCGTAACGCCACTGGCCGGGCGCCAGCGCCGGGTTGAGACGTGCAGCTTCGAGCAGGATGGCTTCGAGGCCCGGCATGTCGCCTCGGGTCGCGCACTCGATGGCGTCCCGCCACGCCTGTTTGCGCGACAGCAGCTCGTCCAGCATCTTGCCGGCAGCCAGCGTGTTGGTGGGAATGAAGCCGGTGATCAGTCCGACCAGGATGGCGCGGATCTCACCGCGGGTGACGGCGCCGTCGCGCATTTGCTGGGCGAGGCGGCCGACCAACGTGTCGGTTTCCGGCTCGGCTTCGGCCCGCGCGATGGCGCGGTCGACGACGGTGCGAATTTGTGCCGAGCCGTTGAGCGCCAGCTGGCGCGTCGCATCGTTACCGAACGGATCGGCGAACAAAAGCGCCGAGATCGACATCGCCCATTCGGCGAAGGCGTCGGGATCGTCGGGCCTCAGGCCGAAGTAATCGCAGCAGGTCTCGGTGGCGACGCGGGTGAGCAGATCCTTCATGACGTCGATGCGGCCGCCCGATCCGGCGATCAGGATCTTGGCGTAGTGTGCCGCCAGTTCGCGGATGCGATCGATATCGTCGGGCCGCATCACCGAGCGGATGATGGCGTTCTGGCGATCGTGCTCGGGACCTTCCTGACCGAGCACGAAGTTGGTGCCTCCGGCGAGCTCTGTCATCTCCAGCCCGTACGGCACTTCGAACAAGTCGGGCTGCGCCAGAACTTCGCGAACGTCGCTTTCGCGAGTGACGATGACGAGACGGCCGAATTGCGGGTTCGGCCACCATTCACGAAACACATAGAGCGCACCGCGCATCAGCGCCGCAAACGCCGACGTCGTCCATCGCTTCAACGTGCTATCGGCGCCGAGGGCGTCGAGGTCGAAGGGAACGAGCGGAGCGGGGTGGGAAGCGGTGTCGGCCTGGGATTTCTTGATAACGTCGTAGTACTTGAGCGTGAACATCGGTCACCTCAGCAAAAGCATTCCTAAAAAATCAAAGACGCCAATCAGTTCGGCAGAAATTGCGCGGGGCTCGTCTGGCTGTCGCGCTCCAGCCAATCGGACTGGCGACCCGGGACCATTTTCAAGCCTTCGACGAAATGGTCAATCCATGTTCGGTCGATAAACGGCAGCCAATCGATAAAGCGCTTGGAAAAATTCGGCTTGACGGCGAGCAATTCGTCGAGTGCGACGCGCGCCGCTGCGGGCTGATCGCTGCGCGTCAACGCGTTGATCTTGATGACGTGGGCGTACCAATAAGCGGGGCGGCGAGCGAGCGAAAGCTTGGCGTGCTCGACAGCCTCGTCCCATCGCCGCAGCATCGTATAGGCCAGCGCCATTTCGCCCAGCGTGTAAAAGATGTTGGGATCGTTCGAGCTGAGCCGCATCGCGGCCTTCAGGTGCGCGATCGCTTTCTCGGGTTCGCCGGCGAGATTGAAGCTGCCGCCGAGCTGGGCGTGCGCCAGCGCCAGCGACGGATTGAGCTCGATCGCCTGCTGCAGCAACGTCTTGGCTTCGAGCGGATGGCGCAGCCACATCTCGGCGATGCCTGCCAGCATGAAGCCGCGGCCGTCATCCGGGTCCGCGTGCATCGCCTGCTGGGCGAGCTTGCGCATGCGCAGGATGTGATCCTGCGGCTGCCGACCAGCCCAGATCGACCAGGCCAGCGCCGAGGTCGACTGGATCAGGGCCTCGGCGGAATTCGGATCGAGCGCCAAGGCTTCGGCGAACAGCTTCTGGGCCATTTCGGAATCGGCGCGCGTCAGCCGGTTCAGATGCCAGCGGCCGCGCCAGATCAGGTCGCTGACGCCGAGATGATCCTGGCGCTTGCCGCGGATGCGGATCTGCTGGGCGTGCTCGATGCGGCTCTCGAGCTGCGCCACCAGCTCGATGACGAATTGTTCGAGTTCGTCACCCGAGCCTGCCGACGGCAGCATGAAACGGCGCGACCACAGCGCGTAGCCGCTCTGCGCCTCGGATAGCGTCGCCGTGACACCGAGCGACGGGCGGGCGCGAAACAGGTGGCCCTCGACCAGATAGCGGGCACCGAGCTGCTGGCCGATCAGTTTGCGGTCGAGCGTGTCGGCGAACGAGAAGCTGGAGCTGCGGGCGATCACCGGCAACCAGCGAATGCGCGACAGGCCGAAGATCAGCTCCTCGCTGATACCCTCGGAGAGATAATCCAGCGTTTCGTCGCCCGTGATGTTGGCGAACGGCAGCACCGCAATGGCGGAATTGCCGCCGAACCCGGCGGGCGGTTGCGAGACGTCGATGACGTGGTGAGGTAGCACGCCGCCGGTACTCGGCGCCGCGGCAGGGCCTGAATGGCGCTGCAGGGCGGCGCGCTGCTCGCGCAGCCAGTCGCGAAAACCCTGCTCACCGGCAATGTCGAGCCCTTCGAGAAACTCGCCGGGCAATGCGATGTCGGGCGGCAGGTTGAGGGCGTCGACGTCGACCAGCTCGAGCCGCAGACGCACGCGGTCACGGTCGCTGGTCAGCAGCGGCTGAGGCCCAAAATTGAGAAGCTTTCTGAGATTCGACAGCTCACGACGCAAGCTGCCTGCAGCTTCGACATGGCCGCGGCTGCCCCACAGCCGGCTTTGCAGCCAACCGCGAGTCCGTTCGCCGTCGCGCGACATCGCCAGCATGGCGACGACGGCGGTTCCTTTCTTGGAGGTAATTTCGACGCGTGCGCCGTCCGGTGTCGAGAGCCCGAAAGGTCCCAACAGGTTGAGCGCAAAACGCGCGGAGTTCGCGACCATTTCTCCCCAAGACCCCTAACGGCGGCAGGATAACACTTTTCACGCAACTATCACGATGAAATCACGACCCACTCGCCTGGATAAGAAGACGAAAACCTTGCTGATAAGGAAAATGCAAGCCTGAGTTTCCGCATGACGAAAATTCTCGGAAGCGGAGGTAATGGGGCTGGGGTTCGGTCCATGGGCACGCGTCGCGCCCATCTGGAACGGAGTGTCCACCCGGGCTTGGAAGCCGGCGGGGGAAGTGGTGGCGGTAAGTGGGGCTGAATTTCAGCGCGACATTCTGTTCGCGTTCGACGGTGGCGATCCGGCCATCACCATTGCAGTACTGGATGGTCCGACAGACCGCATGCACGACTGTTTTGTCGGCGCGCGGCTGGCGCCTCTGACAACGGCCGCGTCGCTCCGTTGCCATGATGGCTATGCCACTGCGCAAGGCACCCATATTGCCAGCCTGCTGTTCGGCCAGCCCTGCAGTTCGGTCGAGGGCGTCGCCCCGCTGTGTCGCGGCCTGATCGTGCCGATCTTCGGCGATGATGGGCTCGGCTGTACGCACGTCGAATTGGCCCAGGCTCTGACTGCTTCGCTCGACGCCGGCGCCGACGTCATCCTGGTCAGCGGTGGAGTTTTCCCGCAGCGGCGACGGCCGGAACCTGAACTCATTGCCGTGGTGGCCGAATGCAATGCGCGTGACGTTCTGATCGTCACCGGTGGAGGGCGCGACGGCTGCGGATCGTTGCTGCGCCTGGCCGGTGCGGTCAATGTTCTGTCGGTGGGCGCGGTGGATCCCCGCGGGCGGCTGCAGGGCGGCGGAGACTCCAGCCTGCGCGAGGTGGGCCTGGTTGCCCCCGGCGCCGCCATCATCGGTGCCGCGCTGCAAGGCCGGGTTGGGCAACGTAGCGGCGCCAATTCGGCAGCGGCGCTGATTGCCGGCATCGCCGCGTCGCTGCTCGGCGCCCAAGGTCGCAGCGGCCAGGCGCTGGATTCCGGGGCCGTCATTGCGGCCATGCTGAAGAGTGCGACCCCGCGGATGGCGCCCGGTCACGCCGAATGCCAGCGCGCCTGGTGGGGACGTGACAACGTCCGCGCCGCGGCGGCGCATCTCGGTGGGGCAGCCGAGCATTGGGCCGATCCGTTCGCGTCGCCGTTGTTGGAGAGCTGGTATCTCACTTACGCCAAGACGCTGCGCGCCGGCCGAGCGGCGTCTCGGCCAGGGGCAGGTTAGACCGCGATCGCCAGCTGATATCGTGGAGATCTCCGGCCTGAAGAAGCAAAGTGCGGCGACCTAGAGCCTTTCCGGTTCTGATGGAATCAGAATCGGAACTCTGGATTTCGTTTGATGTGTTTCCTTCACGCGAACCGGTCTCCACTTCGCTCGATAACGCTCTAATCGCCGCGGCTCGGCGCCAGCGCCACACCCTTGATCTGGGCGAACAGGTCGATGCCCTCGGCGAGTTGCAGCTGATCCCACGAACGGCGGGTCAGCCGCGACAGTAGCCGTGCCTCGCCGCCGCGCAGCGCCAGCACGGTCAGCATTTCGCTGGCATTGAGTGGCGACGCAGAGACGATCCGCACCGGCAGCGCATTGAGGATCGAACTGTCCCGCGGAGCGTCGCGGGCGAGGCTGACATCGCCGGCTGCGATGCGGATGCGCTGCCGCGTGCGCGGCTCGGATGGCGGTGACGGCACAAGCAATCGGCCGCCGCCGATCGTCAAGGCGACAAGGCCATAGGTCGCGTCGTAGCTCTCGACCACGGCATCGAGATTGACGGCGGCGTCGCGGGCGGTGGCGAGCGGCAGCTTGGGATCGCTCTGCAGTTCGCCGAGCGGTCCGGCGGCGAGGACGCGGCCGCCTTGCATCAGGATCAAATGATCGGCCAGCCGCTCGATCTCGCTGATGTCGTGGCTGACATAGATCACCGGCAGCGACAGCCGGGCATGCAGCCGCTCGAGAAACGGCAGGATCTCGTCCTTGGTCAGCCGGTCGAGCGCCGACAGTGGCTCGTCCATCAGCAGCAATTTGGGCTGGGACAGCAGTGCCCGGCCGATGGCGACGCGCTGGCGTTCGCCGCCCGACAAATTGCGCGGCGAACGCGACAGCAGCTTCGACAGCCCGAGCAGCTCGATCACTTCGTCGAAGCCGATGGCCTCCGCTGTCGACGCGGTCTGGCCGTGCGGCGCGCCGTACAAAAGATTATCCTGCACCGACAGATGGGCGAACAGGCTGGCTTCCTGAAACACGTAGCCGATCGGGCGATGATGCGGCTTGAGGAACGTCGCGCCGTCCTGCCAGATCTCGCCATCTACCTCGCAACGTCCCGGCAGATGCTGCAGCCCGGCGAGGCAGCGCAGCACGCTCGACTTGCCGCAGCCGCTCGGGCCGAACAACCCGGTGATGCCGGTCGCCGGCGCAACGAAATTCACGTCGACCGCAAAGCTGCCGAGCTTGCCGCGGAATTCACCGCGAATGCTGCGCGGAGAGACGGCCCTCATCGGGCGATCCGTGCGGTGCGCTTCTCCAGCACCGTCATGGTGAGAATGACCAAGAAGGCGAACACCGCCATGCCGCCGGCCAGGATGTTGGCCTCGCGCCACTGCGACGTCTCGACATAGTCGTAGATCGCCACCGACAGCACCTTGGTCCTGCCCGGAATGTTGCCGCCGATCATCAGCACGATGCCGAACTCACCGACCGTGTGGGCGAAGCCGAGCACCGCGCCGGCGAGGAAGCCCGGCCGCGCCAGCGGCACCGCGACGGTCCAGAATGCCTTGAGCGGCGAAGCACGAAGCGTCGCTGCGACCTCGAGCGGGCGATCGCCGATCGCCGCGAAGGCGTTGCGGATCGGCTGTACGACAAAGGGCATCGAATAGATCACCGAGCCGAACACGAGGCCGCCGAACGTGAAGGCGACAGTGCGGCCGCCCCACAGCGAAGCCAGCGCGCCACCGGGACCGTCGGGGCCCATCAGAACCAGCAGATAGAAACCCAGCACCGTCGGCGGCAGCACCAGCGGCATCGCCACCACGGTGGCGACGCCTTCCTTCCACCACGCTTTGGAGCGCGCCAGCCACCAGGCGATCGGCGTGCCGACGATCAGCAGGATCACCGTGGTGATAACCGCCAGCTCGATCGTGAGCCACACCGGCTGCCAGATGTCGGGGGGGAGGCTGGTCATCGAAGTGCGCTGCTACTAAGGCGAAGCGCCGATCTAACCTCTCCCCGCGTGCGGGGAGAGGTCGACCGTCGGCGCGCAGCGCCGGTGGGCGGGTGAGGGGGCGCCTCCCCGAAATCGAGCGGCTCAGACTTGCGGAGACGCCCCCTCACCCCACCCCTCTCCCCGCGCGCGGGGAGAGGGAGCGAGGCGCCGTGCACGAAGCTTAGGTGCGTCACGGTGGGTGAGGGGCGCGTCCCCATTTGCTGTCGCTCAGCTCGCCTTGGCCGGCGGCACTTCGTAGCCGTATTTCTCGATGATGGCGCGGGCTTCGGGGCTCTTGAGGAAGGCCATGAAGGCCTTCGCCGCCTCGTTGGCTTCGCCCTTCTTCAGCAGCACCGCGTCCTGGGTGATCGGCTTGTAGAGATTCTGCGGCACCACCCAGCGCGAGCCGTCCTTGTCGGCGATGATCTGCGACAGCGCAACGAAGCCGATCTCGGCGTTGCCGGTCTGCACGAACTGATAGGCCTGGGTGATGTTAGCGCCTTCGACCAGTCGGGGCTTGACGTCGTCGTACAGCTTCAACGACTGCATGGTTTCGACCGCGGCCTGGCCGTAAGGCGCAGCGGCCGGGTTGCAGATCGACACCTTGGCGATCTTGGCGTCCTTGAGCGTCTCTTCGCCCTTCACCACGCCGGCAGACTTGCTCCACAGCACCAGCTTGCCGACCGCGTAAGTAAATACGCTGCCCTTCACGCCGAGGCCTTCGCCTTCGAGCTTCTTGGGCCGCGCCGAGTCGGCCGACAGGAAGACCTCGAACGGCGCATCCTGGGTGATCTGGGTGTAGAACTGGCCGGAGGCGCCGAACGACAGCACCAGGTCGTGGCCGGTCTTGGCCTTGAACGCCGCGGCGATCTCCTTCACCGGCTCGGTGAAATTGGCCGCGACCGCGACGTTGGTCGAGCCGGCGAAGGCGGCGCTGGTGCCGAGGCCGAGCGCGAATGTCGCGCCGAGCAGAGCGAGTTTCAGGGTGGTGATGCGTTTCACGACAGGTCTCCAGTGAGTTAAGGCAAGATGGTCGTCATTGCGAGGAGCGCAGCGACGAAGCAATCCAGCTCCGTGCACCGAGCTGGATTGCTTCGCTTCGCTCGCAATGACGGGGCTGATGTGTGTGCATAAGGATCACGCGCTCAATCGATTGCGATGATGACGTGGGCGGCGTCGAACACGGCGCAGGCGGCGTCGCCGGGTGATAGTTTCAACTCCCCTGCGCTACGCGCAGTGATGGAGGCCGCGAGCGTCTTGTCGCCGCCTATGTCGAGCACGATCTCGGCGCCGACGCCCGACACGTCGGCGCGGCGCACCGTGCCGCGCACGCAGTTGCGCGCCGACACTGCTGGCGGCTCGCTGCCGGGTGAGATCATCACGAACGGCGCCTTGATCAGCACGACGGCGTCGCGGCCGACCACTAGGCCGAGGCTGCGAACACTTTCGCTGGTCAGCAGCGCGTAGATCGTGGTGTCGGGCGACACGGCTACGGCGACTTCGGCGCTCAGCGTGTCCGAAGTGATCGCCGTGATGGTGCCGCGAAGGGCGTTGCGGGCGCTGGTCTTCATGAAGAATCCGGAGACGAGGTTGATCGGCGAGATGCCGCTGCCGGCGAGCTCCGGCTCGAGATTGCGGAACACCCGGGCCATTTCGGCTTCGAGCCGGCCGAACGCCTCGATGACGCGCACACCGGTCGGGGTCAGGGCCGCGCCGCCGCCGGCTTTGCCGCCGGTGCGGGTTTCCAGCAACGGGCGGCCGAACAGATTGGTCATGGCGTCGAGCGCGTCCCAGGCCGCCTTGTAGGACAGCCCCGCCGCCTTGGCGCCGGCGGTAATCGAGCCCTCGCGCGCCACCGCCTGCAGCAGCCGGATGCGATCGCGGCCGACGCCCGAAATGTCCTTCCCCTTAAGGGTGACGGTGGCCTCGATAGACATAAAGACGGGCTCGCCTGCCGTTATATAGCGTCACTATATACCGTTGTTCCCGGATGGGACCATCGGCAAATAGGAGAACGACAATGAAAATCAGTGCTCGCAATCAGCTCAAGGGCACCATCGTGGACGTCATCAAGGGCGCCACCACCTCGCACGTCCGCATTGACATCGGCGGTGGAGCCGTCGTGACTGCTTCGATCACCAATGAATCGGTCGACGAGCTGAAGCTCGCCAAGGGCCAGACCGCCACCGCGCTGATCAAGGCGTCCGACGTCCTGGTCGCGGTGGACTAAGCGCCGCTGCGCTGCGGGTCGATTGCAGTCTGCCGCCGGATCGCGCCTCACTTCAGCGCCTCGCAGACGCTGACGTGAGAGCCGATCTGGCGCGACGGACCACGGCCGTGCAGCGCCGCCCACCAGCGCTCCAGCGCACGGCGATCGCACGAAAGCCGCACGCTCATGCCTTCGGCGAAGGTGATCCAGGCCTGGAAGCGATGGCTCGGCACCGCGATCACCAGCGGAATGTCGGCGCTCAGTGCCTGCACGATCAGATAGAGCAGACCGCGGCCTTCGCTTTCCTGCTGGCCGAAGCGATTGATGATCAACAGGTCGGCGCCCTGATCCATCGCGCATGCCACCCGGGCGCCGGCGTCGAGCAGCCGGCCGGGATCGAGCCGGCAGCCGGAAGCAAGCGGGCCGAGGTCCTGATAAAGCGGCATCTCTTCGCCGCTGTGCACTAGCCGCGCCGCCAGTTGCGGACCATCCGATGCGCGATGCCCGGATTGCACCAGGCCGACCGCGCGAAAGCCGCGTCGCGCCAGATCGGCGGCGAACTCGGCAAGCACCCGGTCGGGGTCCTCGCCGCGCTCATAGACCAGCGCCGCCACATCGCATTGCGAGTCGAAAGTCATGGTCGATCGGCTCCCCGGACTGAACTTTAGGAGAAGAAGCGACCGCTTTGCTCCCTACCGTCATATAGCTGAATATATGACGGTGGCGCGCGTGGCAATTTGTCCTTTTGAAGCAATACCAAGGCTGCAAATGCGTCGCGGTATCGAGCGCCACCTGCAGGCTGGCTTCAACTGCAGTCCAGTAATTTTATTGCTGAAACGACCTTCAAAACTTGCGTTTTGATGCGCATCAAATGGGCGGTATCCGAGCCGTGTTAGTGCGCTGCACACATCGGCCGGAGCGCGCGTGGATGCAGGCGCGGGCCCGCAGGCCCTCATTCTGAAGCTCGAGAAAGACCGCCGTCGGCGTCAGCGCGCGACGGCAGGGACACGCTTTTCTCGGCCTCTGTTTCCGACCTGGCCAACGCGGCGGCCTCGCCGCGGACAACGAGTAGAACGGACCATCCCCATGAACGCAAAATACCCCGGCATTCCGTCAGTGATCCACGGCAACGGCGCGGTGGCGCAGGTGATGGGGCATGTCTGCGGCGGCGTCATCGGCTATCCGATCACGCCCTCGACCGAGATCTCCGAAATCTATGAGGCTTTCCGATCCTCGGGCGGCTGCAACGTCTGGGGCAAGCATCCGTTCTTCTTCGAGCCGGAGGGTGAGCATTCGGCGCAGTCCGGCGCGCTCGGCGCGGCGCTGACCGGCGGCAAGTTCATCTCCAACGCGTCGTCGTCCCAGGGCATCCTGTACGGCCTGGAATCGCACTACGTCACCGTCGGCAAGAAAGTCGGCGGCTTCGTGCTGCAGGTCGCTGCCCGCGTGGTGTCGAAGCACTCGCTCAACGTGATGGCCGGCCATGACGACGTCTATGCGCTGCTGTCGTCGGGCTACACGATTCTGTTCGGCTCCAACCCGCAGGAGGCCGCCGACCTCGCGGCTATCTCTTATAAGGTTGCCGCGACCTCGCTGATCCCGGTCGCCAATGCGATGGACGGCTTCGCCACCTCGCACATGCTCTCCGAAGCGCTGATGCCGGAGCCGGAACTGCTGCGCGAATTCCTCGGCGACCCGGCCGGCCGCATCAAGTGCCCGACCGTGGCGCAGGAGATGCTGTTCGGCGCCAAGGGCCGCGTGTTTCAGCTCAAGCAATATCTGTTGCGGCACGACACCGATTTCGTCGCGGCCGATCTGGCGGCGCTGAAAACGTTTCTGGACGACAATGCCGACGCGATCGAGACCGACAATGAGGGCAAGATCGTCGCCGAGACGCTCGCCTACGTGCCGGAAGAACTGCGCGGCCCGTGGAAGCGGCAGTGGATCAATGCGCCNGAGAAGGGCACGCGGCAACTGGTGCCGGCGCTGGTCGACATCGACAATCCGGGCCTGACCGGCGGCGTGCAGAACCAGCCCGACTTCCAGGCCGGCGCGGTCGACCACCGTACTCACTTCGTCAACTCGGTGCCGCGCTTCGTCACCGAAGCGATGGCCGAATACGCCGCGCTCACCGGCCGCGAATACAAGCCGGTGATGACATACATGTGCGACGACGCCGAGCACGTCGTGGTCGGGCTCGGCTCGGTCACCGACGATGCGGAGGCGGTCGCCGCTTATTTGCGCTCGCAGGGCAAGAAGGTCGGCGTGGTGTCGATCAAGATGCTGCAGCCGTTCCCCGAGGCCGAACTGGTCGAAGCGCTGAAGGGCAAGACCGCCGTCACCGTGCTGGAGCGCTCCGACGTCACCGCGCTGACCCAGCTCGTGACGCAGGCGCTATGCAAGGCGCGCGAGAACGGCGACGCCGGCGTGCGTCATGCCGGCATCCCGGCGCTCGACAAGCTGCCGAAGATCACCACCGCGATCTTCGGCCTCGGCGGCCACGATCTGCAGCCGCGCGACATGATCGCCTGCTACGCCAATATGGAGAAGCCGGATTCGGCGCCGTTCGTGTATCTCGGCACACGATTTTTCACCGAGAACGCGTCGCCCCGCATGGAGGCGCTACAGTCGCGGCTGAAGGCGGCCTATCCGGAAACGCAGTACATGGCGCTGGAAACCGGGCCGAACCCGAACCTGCTGCCGCCCTCCGCGTTCCGCATCCGCTTCCACTCGATCGGCGGCTACGGCACCATCGCGTCGGGCAAGCTGCTGACCGACATCCTCGCCGGCGCGCTCGACATGCACTCCAAGTCGGCGCCCAAATACGGCTCGGAGAAGAGCGGCGCGCCGACCAACTACTACATCACGCTGTCGCCGGAGCCGGTGAAGATCACCAACGCCGAACTGGAAGACGTCGAGATCGTGATCTCGCCGGACCACAAGGTGTTCGTGCACACCAACCCGCTGCGCGGCCTGGTCGCGGGCGGCACCTTCATCCTGCAGACCAACCTGTCGCCGCTCGAAGTGTGGCGTGATCTGCCCGCCAAGGCGCGCCAGACCATCCGCGACAAGAAGATCAAGTTCTACGTGATCGACGCCTTCGCGGTGGCCAAGCGCCACGCCCCGACCGCCGAACTCGAGACCCGCATGATGGGCATCGCCTTCATCGGCGCGGTGTGCGGCAATGTCGACCGCGTGGTGGCGGACGCTTCGCAGGAGGCGATGCTCAACAAGATCCGCCAGCAGATCTCGAAGAAGTTCGGCGCCAAGGGCGGCGACATCGTCGAAGGCAACATGGCGGTGATCCGCGAGGGCCTCGAAGCCACTCACAAGGTCGATGTCGACGCGCCGGAATTCAGCGAGGACGCCATCAAGGCGGCGCCGAAGGCCAAGCGCGACGCCTCGATCTCGGCCTCGATGTGCCGCGCCGCGGCGCCGGCGCAGGCGTCGGGCTTCCTCGATCCGGAGTACTACGACGACGTGCTGGCCGGGCCGTTCCGCGACGGCACCATCGCAGATGCGCCGGTGCTGCCGGGCATGGGCATGTTCATGCCGGCCGGCTCCGCCGCCGCCAAGGACAAGGGCCTGTTCCGCCGCAACGTGCCGGAGTTCAACGCCGATCTGTGCACCGGCTGCATGGAATGCGCGCTGGTCTGCCCGGACGCCGCGATCCCCAACGCGGTGCACGACATCCACGAACTGCTCGGCACCGCGATCAAGCAGCTCGACATCGCGCCCGCCCAGCAGGATGCGCTGCGCGAAAAAGTGCCGGCGCTGAGCGAGGCGATCCGCGAGGTGTATCGCGCCGCCAAGGACGACAAGCCGTTCGCCGACGTAGTCGCCCAGGCCGCCGAAGCGCTGAACGTCGACAACGCCACGCTGAACCGCAATTTCGGCAAGCTGTCGGCGGCGCTGTCGGTGTATCCGGTGGCGCGGACGCGGCCGTTCTTCGACGCGATGGAGAAGAGCCAGCCGGGCACCGGCGGTCTGTATTCGGTGAGCGTCGACCCGTGGAAGTGCTCGGGCTGCCTCGAATGTATCGACGTCTGCGGCCCCGGCGCGCTGGTCGATCGCGAGCAGGACGAGCCGATGCTGGAGCAGCTCCAGGCGCGGTTCGAATTCCTCAGCCGCACCCCGAACACCCCGGCGCGTTTCACCGAGAGCGCCACCAAGCCGGAAGGCGAGACCAAGCGGCTGATGCTGGATCGCGCCAATTACTACGCGACCACCGGCGGCCACGGCGCCTGCCGCGGCTGCGGCGAGGTCACGGCGATCCGGCTGGTCACCTCGACCAACCACGCCATCCACGACAAGCGCCGCAAGGACCACACCCGCGAGCTGGAGAGCCTGATCGACGCGCTCACCGCCAAGCGGGCGGAGGTCGCCGGCGACGCAGCCCGCGCGGCGCGGATCGACGCCACGCTGAAGACGCTGGAAAAGCGGCTCTACAATTACGAGAGCGGCCCGACCGGCAACGGCCCATCCGGCATGGTGATCGCCAATGCCACCGGCTGTTCGAGCGTCTATGCCTCGACCTTCCCGTTCAACCCCTACACCGACCCGTGGGTGAACAGCCTGTTCCAGGACACGCCGGCGGTGGCCAAGGGCATCTTCGAAGGCCTCACCGCCAAGGCGACGGAAGATTTCCGCGCGCTGCGCGTGGCGAAGCTGGAGCTGGCCGACGCCTATGAGCCGGCCAAGCACGACGGTTACTTCCGTTATTTCGGCTGGAACGAGTTCACGTCGGATGAGC
>NZ_BADD01000566.1 GCF_000333455.1 Rhodopseudomonas sp. B29 | reverse complement strand
AGGCGGCCGCAGCCGTTCATCGCGTCGCGCGCATTGATCGCCAGATTGATCAGCGCGCTGCCGAGTTGCGACGGATCGGCCAGCGCCGGCCGCAGATCGGCGGCCGGCGTCACTTCAATGTCGATGCGCGGACCGAGCGTCGGGCGCAGCAGCTTGACCGTGTCGAGCATCAGCGCATTGACGTCGAGGCTGCGCGGCTGCAGCGGCTGCTTGCGTGAAAACGACAGCAGCCCGTTGGTGAGATCGCTGGCGCGGGCCACCGCCTGATCGACCATGGCCGCTACCTCTTTCAGCTGCGGCTGGTCCGCGACGCCCTCGGCGAGGATTTCGACCCCGCCGGTGACGACAGTCAGAATGTTGTTGAGATCGTGCGCGACGCCGCCGGTGAGCTGGCCGATGGCCTGCATCTTCAGTGATTGAAGCAACTGGCGCTCGGCCTCGCGCAGCGCCGTAACGTCGCGATACACCACGACCGCGCCGCCGAAGCTGCCATCCGCATTGTGGATCGGCCGGCCGCTGGCGGAGAGCTGCACCGCGGGCTTGTCGGTGCGTTTGATGGCGAGCTCGACATTGTCGAAGCTTTCGCCGCCGCGGGCGCGGAATGCCGGGCATTCGTTTGGCGGCATGCTGCTGCCGTCTGGGCGCAGGCGCTGATATTCCAACTTCCAGCGTTCGGAGCCGATATCGCTGAATTCGCCGAACAGCTTTTTGGCGGTCGGATTGCCGAACACCCGTTGTCCCTCGGAGTCGAGCACCAGCACCGCGTCCGCCATGCCGGCGACGGTCTGGTCGAGCAGGTCGGATTTGGTGCGGAGTTCCGCCGTCGTCGCCTTGATGCGTTCCGCCATCTGCTCGAAGGCGCCGGCCAGCACGCCAGTCTCGCCACTCAAGCCGCGTGGCAGTGCAAGCTTTCCGGTTTTGCCGAAGGCCTGAACCGCGGCCGTCACCTGTGCGATGGGCCGCGCCAGCGAACGCGACAGCAGCATCGACAGCAGCGCGGCGGACATCGCGGCGATCAGTGCAACGATCAGGATCGAGGTGTTGAGCGCTGCGGCCGGCGCCATAATGGCTTCGAATGCGGTGGTTTCGATCACGCCGATGCGCTTGCCGCCCGGCATGGTCGTGAACCCCACGACCGCGGCGACGCGCTGGCCGTCAGGCGCTTTCAAGATGGCGGCCGTGCCGGGTTTGTCGGCCAGCGAGGCGGCAAGTTCCGGGAAGTCTTCCTGCCAGCGCCGGCTGTGGCTGGTCGGCACGATACGGCCTTCGCGCAGATTGACGAGGTAATTGCCGTCGACATCGACCACGTAGGATGTATTTTCTTGGCTCAGCGCGCTGCGGATGCGCTCGAAAGTCGGCCGCATGTCGAGGTCGAACACGATGACGCCGAACGGCGTGCCATCCAGCTCATGCACAGGCGTCAGGAAAGTGATGACTGGTTCCGGCGTATCGCTGTCGCTGCCGGGCCTGTTCCAGGATAGATCCACCTCGTCGCCACTCATCGCGCTCGCCTGCTTCAGCAGCTCCATGTCCAGGCTGCGCGACAGCTCGGATTGCGGCACGATGCGCACGCTGTTGTCAGGGCCGTCGCGATCGACCCGAACCAATTCGAGGCCGTCGTCGGCGAGCGCGAAGTAGCGATAGCGAAGAATCCCCGGCTTGGCGCGCATCTGGCCCGCATAGGCCTCGTTGAGACGCCGCCGCCACTGCTCCTCGGTGATGCCGTCCTCCGGATCGAGTCCGCCATTCCGGCGCGCGCGGGCGATGCCGAGATGTGGGGGAAAGCTGCGTGCCCCGAGAGTCTCGTTCCGCACGGTGCGTAGCAGCGCCTCGACGGCGCCGATCCGCGCTTTGGTCTGGTCGGCCAGCCGCTGTATCCCGGCCGGCACGACGGCATGGCCGATATTGTAATACGCAAGCAGGCCGAAGGCGGCGACCGTGCACAGCACGAGCGCCGTCATCGCCAGAGTGAGGCGCACCGACAGGCGCATGGATCGATCCAGTCCCCGCTAATCAGACGGATCCAAACTAACGGATCGGATTTGCATGCGCCAGCGTACCAATGGCCATTCCGGACGAGGTTTCCGGAAGGCGCACTTCCGGCGTCGCGAACGCTATTCGGGTATTTCGCCGAACCCTTTGCCGGCCGGCAGCGGCTTCAACCGGATCAGCCGGGAATCTTCCACGGCGGCCTGGCGGTGCTTGACGGCTTCGCGATAGACGGGATCGCGTATCATTTCGACAAAGGCGGCCACACTCGGATACTCGGCGACGAACACGCGATCCCAGTGCTCCTGCTGCGACCCGATCAGCATCAGTTCGAACTGCCCCTGCCATACGATCTTGCCGCCGAGCCGGGTAAAAACCGGACCGGAGTCGCGACCATAGGCCGCGTAGGCCTCGGCGCCGGTCGCCTCGCGCCCGTCCGGATAGGTGGCGCGCGACTTCAGCCGCACCAGGTTCAGCATGTGAATCGGGCCCGGGCGATCGTTCTCGCGAAACTTCGCGAAGATTTCCTTGGTCGGATCGACGTGGCCGGTCATGCGGCGCTCCCCTTTTTGCTTTGTGGTTGACCGTGCTAGTACCACGACGCGAAGGTTGCTGTCTGCCCCGCGGAGAATTTGCCTCATGCCCATCGTGGCCGCTGCCCTGACCGGACTAGTCGCGGCGTTGCACCTGTATTTCCTCGTGCTGGAAATGTTTCTCTGGACCCGGCCGCTCGGCCTGAAGACCTTTCGCAACACACCGGAGCGTGCCGCCGATACCGCCGTGCTTGCAGCCAATCAGGGGCTTTACAACGGCTTTCTGGTTTCGGGGCTGATCTGGGGGCTGGTGCACCCCGACCCGCTTGTGGCGCTGCAGATCAAGACGTTCTTTCTGATCTGCGTGATCATCGCCGGGCTCTATGGTGCCTGGAGCGTCAGCCGCCGTATCCTGTACATTCAGGCGGTCCCGGCCTTCCTGGCGCTGATCGCCGTCTGGGCGGTCTGATCGACGCGCCCGGTGCCGCCATGATTGCGGCATTGCCACTGCCTGCATGCTGATCCACACTCCCGGCTAACGGCGGCTCACAGAAGACCGCCGGCAACAAGCCCAAGGGAGTGAGACACGATGACCAGCCTGACCCGGGCCGCGTTAGCGGCCTTTGCGACCATTGCGCTCGGCGTGGCTCCTGCGGCCGCGCAGAAGAAGTACGACACCGGCGCCAGCGATACCGAAATCAAGATCGGCCAGACCGTGCCGTTTTCCGGCCCGGCCTCGGCCTATGCGGGCATCGGCAAGACCCAGGCCGCCTACATCAAGATGATCAACGACCAGGGCGGCGTGAACGGCCGCAAGATCAACTTGATCCAGTACGACGACGCCTATTCGCCGCCCAAAGCTGTCGAGCAGGTCCGCAAGCTTGTCGAAGGCGACGAGGTGTTGCTGACGTTCCAGATCATCGGCACGCCGTCGAATGCCGCCGTGCAGAAATATCTGAACGCCAAGAAGGTGCCGCAACTGTTGGCCGCGACCGGCGCGACGCGGTTCAGCGATCCGAAGAACTATCCGTGGACCATGGGCTTCAACCCGAATTACCACACCGAAGGCCGGATCTATGGGCAGTACATTCTCAAGAACCACCCCAACGCCAAAATCGGCGTGCTGTACCAGAACGACGATCTCGGCCGTGACTATCTGGCGGGCCTGCGGTCCGGGCTCGGCGACAAGGCCGATAAGATGATCGTCGCCGAAGCGTCCTACGAGCTGACCGACCCGACCGTCGATTCGCAGATGGTGAAGCTGAAGTCGTCCGGTGCCGATCTGCTGTTCGATGCTTCGACGCCGAAGTTCGGCGCACAAGCGATCAAGAAGGCGGCCGATCTCGATTGGCACCCGGTGCACATCCTCGACATCAACGCCAGCCCGGTGTCTTCGACGCTGAAGCCTGCAGGCCTCGATATTTCCAAAGGCATCATCAGCGTCAACTACGGCAAGGATCCCGCCGATCCGCAGTGGAAGGACGATCCGGGCATGAAGAAGTTCACCGACTTCATGGAGAAGTACTATCCGGATGGCGACAAGACCTCGACCATCAACACCTACGGCTATTCGACCGCGCAGCTGCTGATCACCATCCTCAAGCAGTGCGGCGACAATCTCACGCGTGAGAACGTGATGAAGCAGGCCGCCAGCCTGAAGAACGTCGTCGGCGATCTGGCGTTGCCCGGCATGTCGATCACGACGTCACCAACGGATTATCGGGTCAACAAGCAGTTGCAGATGATGCGCTTCAACGGCGAGCGCTGGGAACTGTTCGGCCCGATCATCGAAGACGGACCTGCGATGTAAGAGATGGCGGAAGGCCGGCGCGGAAATGCATCGCGCCGGCCTTCCGGTTGCGTTCACAGATGCGAATATCCAGGTAGAATTCTCAGGTCTGGCGCACTTGCTAACAACTAATCGGTAATCGTGTCGGACGACTTGGTCCTTTGTTCTATTTGGTCTCGCCACGCTGCGGCCAAAACGGGACAGACGCAGTCGTCGAATCGTCGTCGAATGATCGCATTGAATCGACGCTCCGTTGAAGCGTCGACCGGGAGGCGCCGCGCTACGCGGCGGGAATGCGATGAAGCCAGGCAGCGACAATAATCGCTATTTCACCGTAGAGCAGCTCGAAGAGATCGCGGTGGCCAAATACATCGAAGCGGCCTTGACGCCCGAAGGCGATGAACGCGAAGAATTGCTCCAAGAGGCGAAGCGCTTCGCCAGCCGCGCCAAGATGAAGAGCTGGCTGATGGGCGAGATCGGAATCGCGCCGCCGCGCCGCGATCTGCACTAGAGCTTTCCGGCCTGCGACCACGGCCGAGGAACCGGCCGGCTATTCCCACGGAAGCGCGCTGACCTCGCGCTGCAGCCGGTCCATCGCGGTGATCACTGCGGCGGCCGCGAACTCGCGGCTGGCCGCGCCCGGATCGACCGAGGCGACTTTCCAATTGGCGAAGTTGGTGTCCTCGTCCGGCTGGCACGGCTTGATCCGGATCGCCTCGACCTTGTCGCAGTGCCGCTGCCGGCGAACATCATCGAGCAGCAGTTCCTCGATCTGCTCGGCAGTCATCAGAGAACGGGTCATAGGACGTCCTTGTCGGCCGGCCAACGCCGCCGGCGAGCTTGCTATCGCAGGCTTTTCCGCTTCCGGCTTGCGCTGGCTCAAACCGCAGGACGGCGTGGCCGCGGCTTGCGATGGAACCTGCCTTAACTATCGCTTTACCGGGCCTTAAACCGGCTCGGCTAGCTTCGCGCCTCAGTCGGCGTGGGCGTTGAGTGAGATGGCGTGGGGCAAGAAAAAGGCCGGCGTGAAACGGGAGCCGAAATTCGGCCTGCCCGAGGCGTTGGCGAATCTGCGCCTTTCTCCGGATGATCGGGTCGGTACGGCCGAGGACAAGCCCAAGAAGAAGCCGGCCGCCAAATCCGGCGGCGGTGGCGGCGCGCGCAAGTCGCGCAGCAAGTCACGCGGCGGTCTGCGCGGCCTGATCACCAAGACGTTCTACTGGAGCGCCGTGCTGTGCATCTGGGGGGTGCTGGCGGTCGTCGGCGTGATGGTGTTCGTCGGAACCCAATTGCCGCCGATCCAGTCGCTCGAAATTCCCAAGCGGCCGCCGACCATCACCATCGTGGCGGCCGACGGCAGTCAGCTTGCGGTGCGCGGTGAGCAGGCCGGCACCAATGTGGCGCTGAAGGATCTGCCGCCCTATCTGCCGAAGGCCTTTATCGCCATCGAGGATCGCCGCTTCTATCAGCATTTCGGCGTCGACCCGATCGGCATTGCCCGCGCGGCCGTCGCCAACATCCTGCATCGCGGCGTGTCGCAGGGCGGCTCGACGCTCACTCAGCAGCTCGCCAAGAACCTGTTTCTCACCCAGGACCGTACGCTGACGCGCAAGCTGCAGGAGGTCGAGCTGGCGCTGTGGCTGGAGCGCAAGCACTCCAAGGCCGAGATCCTCGAGCTCTATCTCAACCGCGTCTATTTCGGCTCGGGCGCTTACGGCGTCGAGGCTGCGGCGCAGAAGTACTTCGGCAAGTCCGCCAAGGACGTCACGCTGGTCGAGGCCGCGATGCTGGCCGGCCTGGTCAAATCGCCGTCCCGGCTGGCGCCGAACCGCAATCCGGAAGGCGCCGAGAAGCGCGCCCAGACCGTGCTGGCCGCGATGAACGATGCCGGCTTCATCACCGACAAGCAGGCCCAGGCGGCGATCGCCCACCCGGTCTATACCGTCAAGCCGAACGGCGCCGGCACTGTCAACTACGTGGCCGACTGGGTCGGCGAGGTGCTGGATGATCTGGTCGGGCAGATCGATCAGTCGATCATCGTCGAGACTTCGATCGATCCCAAGATGCAGTCCGAGGCCGAGGCCGCGATCATCGACGAACTCGCTGCCAAGAGCGTCAAGTTCAAGGTCAGCCAGGGCGCGCTGGTGGCGATGACCCCGGACGGCGCGGTGAAGGCCATGATCGGCGGCCGCAACTACGCCGAAAGCCAGTTCAATCGCGCCGTCACGGCCAAGCGCCAGCCCGGCTCGGCTTTCAAGCCGTTCGTGTACCTCACTGCGATCGAGTCCGGCCTGACGCCCGATACGATCCGTCAGGACGCCCCGCTCGATATCAAGGGCTGGAAGCCGGAGAACTACAGCCGCGAATACTTTGGCGCGGTGACGCTGACTCAGGCGCTGTCGATGTCGCTCAACACCGTGGCGGTGCGGCTCGGCCTCGAGGTCGGGCCGAAGGCCGTGGTCCGCACCGCTCACCGGCTCGGCATCGCCTCCAAGCTCGACGCCAACCCGTCGATCGCGCTCGGTACCTCGGAGGTTTCGGTCACCGAGCTGGTCGGCGCCTACGCGCCGTTCGCCAATGGCGGCCTCTTGGTGTCGCCGCATGTCGTCAACCGCATCCGCACCGCGCAAGGCAACAAGATCCTGTACACGCGCCCGAGCGAGCCGCTCGACCGCGTCGTCGATCCTCGCGCCGTGGCGATGATGAACACCATGATGGAGGAGACGCTGCGCTCCGGCACGGCCCACAAGGCCAGCCTGCCGGGCTGGATGGCGGCCGGCAAGACCGGCACCAGTCAGGATTTTCGCGACGCCTGGTTCATCGGCTACACGTCGACGCTGGTCACTGGCGTCTGGCTCGGCAATGACGACAACTCGCCGACCAAGAAGGCGACCGGCGGCGGCTTGCCGGTGGAGGTATGGACGCGGTTCATGCGTGCGGCGCTGCAAGGCGACACGCCGCAGCCTCTTCCCGGCGGTTATGTTGGCGGCGGGGCGACCATCGCCGAAGCGCGTCCGCGCGGCGACGCGACCGTGGTCAATGTCGCGCCGGCGAACGTTGCGCCGAGCGCGCGGCCGCAGCCGACCCGCACCGCTGTGCGCCCCGAAGCCGCAGCGGGCATCGATGGCTGGCTGATGGACCGTCTGTTCGGCCGCTGAGGTTGCTATCTTGCAGCCGTGCCTAATGACGGCGACGATGCTTGCGATGGCCGCCGCCCATATTGGCGAGCTGCATCAGTTGCGGGATCATGGCCATCATCTGGCTGCCACCCTGGCCGCTCATCATCCCCATGAAGTCGCCGCCACCGAAGCCAGCCGGGCTGACGCCCCCAAAGCCCGCGGGACTGACGCCACCGGTGTCGTAGCCGCCAGGCGCATAGGCCGGCGCACCGCCATAGCCGCCGCCGTTTCCAGCAAAGCCACTACCAAAGCCGCCGCCGAGGCCTCCGACCTCAGCCCCGCCGTTCTCCATCATCCGGCCCATCATCGGCCCCATCGTCTGCATCAGCATGGCGAAGCGGCGCTTGCCCATCTTGGCTTTCATCATCTCCAGCATCGGGGCCATCTGGGTCATCATGTCTTCGCCGCCGGCGCCACCGCCGAGTCCGGCGAATTGGGCGTGGGCGGGCGCGGCCGTCACGCTGGCCAGCACCAGCAGCGCGGCCAAGCGGCACGGGATCTTGTCGGCACCTGTCATCACATCCTCCCCTCAGGCTGCGCCCCTCCGCGAGGCGGCTCGGGATCACGCTCCAGCCTGCAGTTCAGACGAGGAGACGCCTGCGGTCTGTGCGGCAGATCACTGAAGCTCCGGCGACGCCCTCTGCTACGCCGCCGGCTGCGCCAGGGTTCGCCGCATGGCCGCTACGGCCAACTCCATCTGGGCTGCGATCATCGGCTCGAGCGCATGCGGCAGCAAATCGATGGTCCAGCGGATGCGGCAATTCCCGCCATCCGGAATGACTTCCACTGCAGCGTTGTAGTGCGCGATGCGGTCATTGGGCGGAATGGCGTAGACCAGCCGGCGCCGCTGATCGTCGCAGCTCACCAACAGTTCGCGCGCGACCTGACCGTTCGCGAACGTGACGATCCTGGCGTCGCCGTCGAGCCGGGCATCGCTGACGAAGCCGGGGACCAGCCGGCGATGCAGTGCGCCGAAATCACGGAAGGCGTCCCAAGCCGCATCTGCCGACGTGTCGACGCTGAAGCTCTTCTCGATCGAAGCCATTAGTCACCTCCGCCATGCGTGGTCCGACGATCCGCCTGATCGTAGCAGTGTTGCAGAGCTAAGCGGTTTGTGGGAGTCAGCGCGACCAAGGTCTCAACGAGCGGGCAGTATGGACGCGATCTTTCGCATCGACGGGCAGAACATCGAAACCAGCCATCATGCCGCCGGGCCGTGGCATCCGACCATGCAGCACGGTTCGCCGCCGTCGGCGCTGGTGGCACATCTGGCCGAAGCCATGCCGTCGCCGGTGCCGATGCAGGTCGCACGCGTCACCGTCGATCTGCTGCGTCCGGTGCCGGTCGCGCCACTGACTTACGAGACCGAGGTGTTGCGCGAGGGCCGCAAGATTCAGCTCTGCGCCGTCCGGCTGAAGGCCCAGGGCGTCGTGGTGGTCCGCGGCACCGTGCTGAAGACTCGCGTTGCCGAGACCGAACTACCCGATGATATCGATCATCCGCCGATCGACGTGCCGCCGCCGGACGCCTGTCCGCCACTCGAGGCCGGCTTCAGCAACGCCTTCGTCCGGACCATGTCGTTGCGCAAGGTCTACGGCGGCTTCGGCTCGCTCGGGCCGGGCGCGACCTGGTATCGCGCCGACCTGCCGTTGATCGAAGGCAAGCCGATGTCGCCGGTGATGCGCGCGGTGGTCGCCGCCGACTTCAGCAACGCGACCTCGGCGGTGCTGGATTTCCGCCATTGGACCTTCATCAACGCCGACCTCAACGTGTTTTTCGCCCGTGCGCCGGTCGGCGACTGGATTCTGCTGAATTCGGAGATGTGGCTCGGCCCCGACGGTGCCGGCATCGCCGCGTCGAAGCTCGGCGATCAGCACGGTTACTTCGGCCGCGCCATCCAGAACCTGGTGATCGAGAAGCGCTAGTAGAGGCCCTAGGTCTGCTGACTTAAGCGGCTATTAACCATCCCGGAGCCAACAATGAGGTGCCGCAACGCGGGGCCTCGCTGAACGCTCCGTCTGCCCGGCACGGCTGCCTGGAGCGAAGTGGATGGTCCCGCTGTATTCCGAAAAAACCCCGGCCACGATGGACGAGATCCGCATCCGCGTCGGACACGCGCTGGCGCGGAATCCGCTGTGCCGCGACGTCCGCTTCGAGATCGTCGCGACGCCGCGAACCCGCAAGGGCGGTAACTGGACTATCAGCCTGCGATCGATCGCTCCCGATGCGCTGTGGGAAGCTTCCGAGATCGTCGCCGACATCCAGGAAGCGTACGAACTCGCCACCGAGCGCAGCGTCATCGCGGCCTGATCCACCTGCCAAACAGCGACCCCGCGGAACCTCCGCGTGGGCTGAGCACCCGNAAATACCGCCACCGGGCCATATTTCGCCTGCANTTATGCGCGAGATGAACGCCGTTCGTCATCGCGACGGAGATCGACTTTGACAGNNGCACCACCGTCTCGNCGCTGGGCTGCGTACTGATC
>NZ_BADD01000567.1 GCF_000333455.1 Rhodopseudomonas sp. B29 | reverse complement strand
CGCCGCCGCCACCCCCGGTGCGGGCGTTCCCCGGGGGCGGGGATGGGGTCGGACATGCGCAGCGTCAGGCCGATGCGGTTGCGCGGGACGTCGACTTCCAGCACCTTGACCTTCACAACCTGGCCGGGCTTCACCACCTCGCGCGGATCGTTGATGCGGCGCTCGGACATCGCCGAGATGTGGATCAGGCCGTCCTGATGCACGCCGATATCGGCGAAGGCGCCGAACGCGGCGACGTTAGTAATCGTCGCCTCGAGGATCATGCCGGGCTTGAGATCGGTGATCTTCTCGACGCCTTCCTGGAAGGTCGCGGTCTTGAACTCGGGGCGCGGATCGCGGCCGGGCTTCTCCAGTTCCTTCAGGATGTCGGTGACGGTCGGCACGCCGAATTTGTCGTCGGCGAAGGCCTGGGGCTTCAGGCCCTGGATCACTTTGGTCTGGCCGATCAGCGCCTTGATGTCGCTCTTGGTGGCCTCCAGGATCTTCTTGACGATCGGATAGGATTCCGGATGCACGCCGGAAGCGTCGAGCGGATTGTCGCCGTCGCGGATGCGCAGGAAGCCGGCGCATTGTTCGAACGCCTTCGGCCCGAGCCGCGGCACTTCCTTGAGCTTGGCACGGCTCGGGAACGGGCCGTTGGCATCGCGATGTGCCACGATGTTGGTCGCCAGCGTCTCGCCGATGCCGGAGACGCGCGCCAGCAGCGGCGCCGATGCGGTGTTGAGATCGACGCCGACGGCGTTCACGCAGTCTTCCACCGTCGCATCGAGCGCGCGCGCCAGCGCGTGCTGATTGAGGTCGTGCTGATACTGGCCGACGCCGATCGACTGCGGCGGCACCTTGACGAGTTCGCCGAGCGGATCCTGCAGCCGCCGCGCGATCGACACCGCGCCGCGGATCGAGACGTCGAGGTCGGGAAATTCCTTCGAGGCGAATTCGGATGCGGAGTACACCGATGCGCCGGCCTCGGAGACGATCGCCTTGGTGAGCTTGAGATCGGGCTTGGCCTTCATCAGGTCGGCGACCAGCTTCTCGGTCTCGCGCGACGCGGTGCCGTTGCCGATCGCCACCAGCTCGATCTTGTGTTTGACGCAGAGCTGCGCCAGCT
This sequence comes from Rhodopseudomonas sp. B29, assembly GCF_000333455.1. GTDB lineage: Bacteria > Pseudomonadota > Alphaproteobacteria > Rhizobiales > Xanthobacteraceae > Rhodopseudomonas. The sequence continues at coordinate 1,665 of NZ_BADD01000567.1, read as the reverse complement.
CGAGCATGCTCTCGTTCCAGCGCCGCGCCGGCTCGTGCGGATAGATCGTCGAATGATCGACCAGCTTGCCGGTGCGGTCGATCACCGCGACCTTGACGCCGGTGCGGAAGCCCGGATCGAGGCCGAGCGTGGCGCGGCCGCCGGCCGGCGCTGCAAGGAGCAGGTCGCGCAGATTCGCGGCGAACACCCGCACCGCCTCGGTTTCGGCCTGCTGCCACAGCCGCATCCGGATATCGAGCGCCAGCGCAGTCTTGATCCGCGTCCGCCACGCCCAGCGCACACTGTCGGACAGAAACGCATCGGCGGGACGGCCTTTGCGCGAGATGCCGAAGGTGGCGGCGATGCGGTTCTCGTACTGGGTCGGCTCCTTGGAGTCCGGATCCTCGCCGTCGCCGAAATCGAGCGCCAGCACCTCTTCCTTCTCGCCGCGCAGCAGCGCCAGGATGCGATGCGACGGCAGCTTCTCGAACGGTTCGGAGAAGTCGAAGTAATCGGCGAATTTGGCGCCCTCCGTCTTCTTGCCATCGCGGACCTTGGCGGCGATCTTGCCGCGACTCCACATCTGTTCACGGAGTGAGCCGATCAGGTCGGCGTGTTCGGAGAAGCGCTCGACCAGAATGGCGCGCGCGCCGTCGAGCGCCGCCTTGACGTCGGCGACCGGATGCTCGCCGTCAGTCTTAACGTACGAGGCGGCTTCGGCTTCGGGATTCTTGTCGGGATTCTGCAGCAAGAGGTCGGCCAGCGGCTCGAGCCCGGCCTCGCGCGCGATCTGCGCCTTGGTGCGGCGCTTTTCCTTGAACGGCAGATAGATGTCTTCGAGCCGCGCCTTGGTGTCGGCGGCGACCAGCTGCGCTTCGAGTTCCGGTGTCAGCTTGCCCTGCTGCTTGATGCTGTCGATGATGGCGACGCGGCGCGCTTCCATCTCGCGCAGATAGCGCAGCCGCTCTTCCAGCGTGCGAAGCTGCGCGTCGTCGAGCATGCCGGTCGCTTCCTTGCGGTAGCGCGCGATGAACGGCACGGTCGAGCCGCCGTCGAGCAGATCGATGGCGGCCTGAACCTGGGCTTCGCGCACGGCGAGTTCGTTGGCGATGACGTTCGCGATTTTCAGCACTGGCAAGTCTCTCGGCAGAACAGATGGGGAGGGGATCGTCCGCGCCGCGCGCGGCGAATCGAAGGCACCCTACGCCATCCGGCGCGCGCGGTGCAGCCGGCAAAGCCGGTGCGGCGGGCGGGTGTGAATAAGCCGGATGGTGCCCGGCCGTGCCTCGTCTTTGCGGGCGCAATTCGAATCGCGAGGCGATTCGTCGCCGGCTGCGATCAATGCGCCGGCGCCGCAACCCGCGCGTCAAGCACCAGCCGCAGCATGCGTGCCAGTTCGGCGCGGCGATACGGTTTGACCAGGAGATCGGTGCCATGCTGGCCGGCAGGGAAGGCCGTGGTGTCGGCGAAGCCGGAGGTGAACAGCACCCTGAGGTTCGGCCGATGCCGGCGCAGTTCAGACGCGAGCTGCGGCCCATTCATGCTGCCCGGCATGATGACATCGGTGAACAACAGGTCGAACTCAAACCCGTCGTAGACCATCGCCATCGCCTGCGCGGCCGACGACGCNGGGAACGCCGTGTAGCCGAGCGCGGCCAGATGCGTCATCACGTAGCTACGCACCAG